>NZ_JBAMDI010000044.1:0-78291 GCF_036961695.1 Pseudomonas sp. CGJS7
GGAATACTAAGCCAATCAGGAAACTGTTATTGCGCCACGCCATCTTCCATGGCGATACTTAGCCGACAGGGAAACCAACCACCCGCCGAGCCCGCCATGTCCCTACACCTCTACTCCCACCCGCTGGCCTCGTTCTGCCACAAGGTGCTGATCGCCCTGTACGAACAGGGCACGCCCTTCCAGGCCCATCTGGTCGACCTCGGCAACCCCGACGCCAAGGCCGATTTCCTCGATCTGTGGCCGGTCGGCAAGATGCCGGTGCTGCGCGACCAGGCGCGCGGCCGCACGGTGCCGGAGACCACGGTGATCGTCGAATACCTGCACCAGCACTACCCCGGCCCGCGCGCGTTGCTGCCGGCCGATCAAGACGCCTGCCTGCAAGTGCGGCTGTGGGACCGCTTCTTCGACCTGTACGTACACACGCCGATGCAGAAGATCGTCGCCGACCACCTGCGCGCGCCTGGCGAGAAAGACCCGCGCGGCGTCGCCGACGCGCGCGCCACCCTGGCCACCGCCTACGCCATGATCGAACGTCAGGCCGGCGAGCGCGGCTGGATCTGCGGCGAAGACTTCACCCTCGCCGATTGCGCCGCCGCGCCGGCGCTGTTCTACGCCGCCATCGTCGCGCCGCTCCCTCCCGAGCATTCGCGTCTTACCGCCTACTACGACCGGCTGATGGACCGTCCGTCGGTGCATCGCACCCAGGTCGAAGCGCGGCCGTACTTTCATATGTACCCGTTCCGGCATCTGATTCCCGCGCGCTTCCTTCAGGACGACTCGCCATGAATCCCACCAACATCACCACCGACACAGCCCGCCTGGACCGCCTGTTCCAGGCGCTGGCCGACAGCAATCGGCGCGGCATGATCGACCGCCTCAGCGAAGGCCCGGCCTCGGTATCCGAACTCGCGCGTCCGTTGGCGATGGCGCTGCCTTCGGTGGTCAAGCATCTGGCGGTGCTCGAATCGGGCGGGATCGTGGTATCGGAAAAGAGCGGACGCGTGCGCACTTACCGTATCGCCCCGGACGCGCTGTCGCTGGTGGAAGGCTGGCTGGCCGAACGCAAAGCCAAGTGGCACCGCCAGTTCGACCACCTCGAACGGTTCCTGTTGTCGCAGGCCGACGATCCGGCCGACGGAGACGCCAAGTGACCGACGCCTTCACCGCCCACGGCCAATTCACCATCGAACGCGAATTCCCGGTCGCGCCGCGCAAGGTCTTCCGCGCCTGGGCCGATCCATCGGCCAAGCGCCAATGGATGACCTGCGAGCCCGGCATGGAAGTCGTCGCCCATCGCATGGATTTCCGCGCCGGCGGCGAGGAGACCATCGACGTGCGCGGGCTCGACGGCGCGCTGCATCGATTCCAAGGCCGTTACTACGACATCGTGCAAGACCGCCGCATCGTCTACACCTACGGCATGCACGTCGACGCGGCGCATCTGTCGGTGTCGCTGGCGACCTTGCGTTTCGAAGCCTCGGCGCTGGGCACCAAGATGATCTTCACCGAGCAAGTGGTGTTCCTCGACGGTCATCAGCAACTCGAAGAACGCCGGCTCGGCACCGAGGCCGGGTTCGATCATCTGGCCTTGTACCTGCACGAGTCGCCGCGGCAGTGAAGCGTCCGGCGTGGCGCCGGACGCCGAGTCCGCGCCCGCGTCACGGCAAATACTTCAGCGCCTCGTTCGCCTGATCCTGAGTGATCCGACCGGCCTTCACCGCATCGCCGATCGCGGCCTTGGCGTCGCCGCTCCACAGATCGCCGTAGCCGGAAATGAACTGGGTGAAGTCCTTCAGACGCCCGTCCTGCTGCATGCGGCCGATCATCTCGGCGCGATACGCCGGATCGCCGTGGTTCTTGAGCTGGTTGCCCAGCGACATCTGCCAGGTCGAAGTAAAGCCCTCGCGTTGATAATCGCGCACCGCCGCGTCGCGTTCCTGCGCCGACTTGCCGAACAACTCCGGCGACTGCTGCTTGGCGTAGGCGGCCGCGTTCGGATACAGATTCTCGACGATGCTGCGCAAATGCTGCGCCTGCTGTTCCGGCGAGGGATTGGCGTTGCTGCGCTGGTTGAACAGATCCCAGTTGTAGTCGGGCCGGTCCTGGGCCATTTTCTCGGCGAAGGTCTGCACTTCCGCGCCGCTGAGCCCGCAGGCCTTGGCCGCGTCGACGAAGGACTGGGCATGGCCCGGCGAGAACGCGATGCCCGGCTGCGACTTGATCAACGACTGCACCTGCTCGGGCGTCATGTTCAAGTCCTTGGTCATTTCCACCAGCTTGGAACCGCTGGAGACCATGTTGTCGATGATCGCCGGATCCACGCCGGCGTCTTTGAGCAAGCCGCGGATTTCGTCGCGACGCTCGCCGCCGTTGATCAGCTCGCCGATGAAGCCGCCGATGCCCGAAACGATCGCGCCGATGCCGGCGACGATGGCGCCGGGAATCGCGGTCGGCGGGAAGCATTCCATCGCGCTGCCGAGCACGCCGATCACATCGCCGAACAAGGCGATGCCGTAACCGACGTTGCCGTCCTTCGCCTCGCCGAAGCTGTGCACCAGCGAAGCGGTGTTGGCGATCAGGCCCAAGGCCGGGGCCAGCTTGGCGGCGAACCCGGCCGCGCCGGTGAAGGTGCCGGCGTACTGCGCCAACCGCCCGCTGTCGGCCAAACCGTTGAGCGCGCCGGCCACCAGCCGCGCGCCGTTCTCGCCGGCCTGGGCGTAGCCCTTGATCGCGTTGACGTAATCGCCTTCCTTGCCGGCCGCGGTGGCCGACACCGCGCCGAGCACCACGCCGGCGCCGGCGAATGCGCGCATCGCCGGCGAGGCGTCGTTGTAGAGCTTGGAGTAGTAATCGATCGCCTTGAAATCGCCGCTGGCGAAGGCGTCGAGCACCTTCTGGCCTTCGCTGAAGTCCTTGTAGCCGCCCCAGGCCGGCACGCCCTTGCCGATGGCGTCCATCAGATTGGTGAACTGCGCCTGCGCGGCGCTGACGCTGCCGTCGTTCTTGGCCAGCAACTCGGCCATCGCCGAAGACGAGGCATTGGTCAGCACATCGCCGTTGAGGTCGCCGAACTTGGCGAAGGCGACGCCGAGCGCCGAATCGGGAACGCGCTGCACCTCTGCCAAATACGTCAACGCGGTGATGCCGTGGCCGCTTTCGGCCAGCGCCACGATCGAGTCGTGGGTCTGCTGGGCGACCTCGGGATCGCGCACGCTGGCATCGAGCACCGCATCGCGGTTGTTGGCCAGATAGTCGTTGAGCGCCTGCGAGGTCTCGATGGCCTTGTCGTAGGTCGGCTTGTGCTCGGGATCGTTGCGGTAGGCCTCGACGAACTTGGCCTGTTGCTGCGGCGTCAGCGGGCCGGCCTCGGCCAGCAAACCGCCGAGCTCTTTATCGAGCTTGGCCGCGTCTTCCTTCGCGCTCTTCTGCGCGCCGCTGAGCTCATCGACCTTGCCCGCGACCTGACGCGAAGCATCGGTCGGGCCGACCTGCGGCAAGCCGATGCGCTGGGCCACGTCCACCCACACCGGATTGGTCGCCGCGTCGTTGCGGATGTCGGCTTCCTTGAGCGTGCCGCGCTCCAGGCCGGCGTGGACTAGACCTGCGAACGCATCGCGACGCGCATCGCCCTGGTTCTCGTTGGTCCAGCTGTATGCGCCGGAGGCATCCTTCTGGAACAGACCGCCGGGCATGGTGCTGGCGGCGGCCTGCAACTCACCGCCGTCCTTGGCCAGACGCGCCAATTCGCCCAGATAGGCCTGATCGTTGGGATGCGCCTTGGCCAGTTCGGTCAGCTGATAGGTCGAGGTGATGCCGGTGCTCTGCACCCGATCCTTGTAGTCCTGCTGCGCCTGACTGACCTGCTTGTCCACCGGCACGCTCGACACCGGCTCGGCGCCGTCGGCGGGCTTGCCCGCGGACAGGTTGGCGTATTCCTCGCGCACCGTCGCCGGGCTGCGCGTTTCCACCGCGTCGGCGAGCGCGTCCTTGCCGAACACCGATTCGATCTTCAGCAACTGCGGCGCATCGAGCTTGGTCGCCAGATCGTTGGCGAAATCGGTGCGGTCGCTGACCGACATCGCCTCGACATCGGCCTTGAGCTGGGTCTGCTGCTCCGGCGTCATCTGCTTGATCGACGCGTTGGCCTGGGCCGGATCGGCCTTCTTCAACTCCGGCGGCGTCGGCGGCGGGGGCGGCGGAGGCGGCGGCGGGATGTAAGGGGTGCGGTCGTCGATCATCATGACCATGGCGGACGCCTCGTGCGCTGCGACAGAAGCGATCAGCCTAGGCCGCGACGGCGCGCGCCGGAACTGGGGCCGGCCCTAGTGCCATGGGCGTTTTGCCTGTTCAGCTGGGCTCGACGGCCCTGCTGGTCAGTCCAGATCGGGCGCTTCCGGCATCCGATGATGAACGCTGCCGACCTCATTGCCGTCGCCCTTTTCCCACACCTCGAATCGATGGCTTAGCCCGGCGGCGGTCAGCGCGGCAGACACATGCTCCGCATCGGCCAGCAAGCGGCGCCAATCGTGATCGTCGGCCTCGACCTCCGGCTCGCCGATGTCGCCACCGTACAGCTGAAAGCGGAAACGCCGGCCTTCGATCCATACGTTCAAGGCGTAATCGCCTTCGGTCACTTCCAGCCCATGGGCCGACAACAGGCGCCGCATGTCTTGCTTGCTCGGCCACGGGTCGCAGTAACCCTGGACGAAATACGCCGGAAACGGTTTGCGCGGCGCGATAGCGCGTGGTGCGGCCGCGACCGCGCCGCGGCCCGATATCGTCCGCAACCATGTCGCTATCCGATGAAGGACGGGAGTCGAAGGCACTGCGCAGATCGCGTGTCGATTGACGGGCGATCACGATGCCCGGGCCGCATCGGTCCGCGCAAGCGCGCATCTTCGACAAAACCGCGCCGCGAACCGCCGCCGTTCACAGGGAGAACGGCGACGGGCGCGACGCGGCGTTAACGCAAAGCGATCTGGACGCTGACGATCAGCGCACGCGGGCCAGGCTGCGCCAGGTGTTGCCGCCGCCGACCATCCAGGTCAGGCCCCAGTTGCCCCAGTTGGCGTTCTGGTTGAACCAATCCTCATCGTCCTGATGCACCCAGCCCCGGGCGAGCGCCCACGGCGCCGGGAAATTCGATGGCGCGTGCACGCCATAGGCGTAACCCAGGTTCGGGAACGCGGACATGTGGCCCAGGACCGAGGGCGCGGCGCCGTCGAAGTGGCAGTACTGGGTGACGGTGAACGGGAACGGTCCGGTCACCGGAATCGGCATCGGATTCGGCCAACCCTGGATGCTCGGGAAGATCGAAACCGCACCGGAGTTGTTGTTCTGGTTGTTCCAGATCTCGTTGTTCTGACGACGGATCACGGTACGCGCGCCCGACGGGCAGAACACGCCCAACTTCAACACGGCATAGTCGTGATGGTCGCCGGCCTTGGGCAGCGGCCGGAACGCCAGCGTGCTCTTGTCGGGAACACGGCAGAAACGCCAGGTGGTGTTGCCGCCCGAGACGGTGCCGCCGATCCAGCCGCCACGCCCGTTGGCGTTGCGGCGATCTTCGTCGTCGTGATGGATCCACACCTCGGTACCGGCCGGGCAATTGCGGTCCGGAATCACGCCGACCGAGAACAGCCGCGGGAACAGCCAGTACCACCACGGCATCAACGCGGCCTTGGCGCCCGCCTTGGCCGGCTGATGAGCGACGAACTGGTCCACGCCGTCCTTGCTCTCGACCACGCACGCGCCTTCGAAGCCCAGCGCCTGGCAGTACAGCAAGGCATAGGCCTCGCCTTCTTCGGCGACGAACCGCTCCGGATCGACCTTGGCGCTGTCGGGGTAACGGCGTTCCAGATTCTCGGCGTATTCCCGGTAGCGCTTTTGCGCATCGGTTTCCGGCACCAGCTTTTCGGCGAAGTCGCGTTCTTCCTGCGGCGTCTCTTCCTGCGAATCCTCGGCGAACGCCGCCGGCGTGAACGCCGCGGCCAGGGCGCACAACGCGAACGGCAGCGCGCGGGACATCCATTGCTTGTTCATAAGATCCTTCCCTACTGAGGTGTAGCGATGAGAGGCCGCGTCCACGGCCCGGCGGTTGCACTCGGCATCCGTTTCGATTGCGATCGCCGGCCGCTGCCGGCACACGCGCTCCACGCGTGTTCGATCGACCCTAGTCACCGAACCGGCGCGAGCGCCGGCGAACTCACGCTAGGCGCGCGGCGCAGGCTTTACGAGGAAGATTCGGGGAACGAATCGGGCCGTACCGGGACAGCGCGCGGCGAGTTGCGGTGTGTGCCGGATTCGAACTGCGATGGGGATCGCGTTCGTTCATTCGTTGTCGCGGGCGTTCGGATCGGGCCGCAATCACTGTCTTGCATGCGTTGAACCTTTGCGCGACCGAAGGTGCTCGTTAAAGCGCGACTTCGCCGTAACGCCAATGGTCGCTGACGTAACCGGAATCGTCCGACGCCATCGCGTCGTGTTGCGCAGCAACCCGGCGCAGGCGTCGATCAGGTACTGGGCGAGTTCGCGCTGGCTGACGAACCTGGCTTCGTCGCCCTCGACCACGGCCGCGTCGATGGGCACTTTCCAGTTCCAGTAACGCGGGTTCTCGGCCAATTCCGACGCCGGCGGGAAATAGTCGGCGAAGCTGCGCGACCAGGCGCGGAACTCGCGCAGCACCCGCAACCGATACGGCAACGCGCGCTGCTTGTTGTTGCGCGGACGCGGATGGGCGCTGCGGCGCATCGGCCGATTCCGAAGGCGGGACGGCCCCGCAGCCTGGCCGCGCCGCGTTCATCGCCACAAGCCCGGCGGCAGCGGCGCCGATCGCCCCACCCCGTCGCGTTTTCGCCAACGCAGTCCCAGTCAGTCATGCGACTGAAACGCAGGTCCAGCAAAGTGGCGCCTCCCCCATCCAAAGTCACATTCCCATGCGCCAGACTTCGCCCTCGACCGCCACCACCGCGCTGGGCTGCGCCATCTTCACCGCCCTGATCGCCCTGCCGGTGCTGGCCGCGCCCAAGCAAGCCCCGCGCAAGCCGCAAGTCCGCCAGGAAAGCGCGCAGCGCTGGTTCGAGGAAGGCGCACAGACCGCGCGCGACGGCGCCAACCTGCGCCCGCTGCCGTTCAAGGCCCGCAACGTGATCCTGTTCGTCGGCGACGGCATGGGCATCTCCACCATCGCCGCCGCGCGCATCCGCGAAGGCCAGCTCAAGGGCGCCACCGGCGAAGAAAACTCGCTGTCCTTCGAAAAGCTGCCCTACGTCAGCCTGTCCAAGACCTACTCGGTCGACGGCCAGACCCCGGACTCGGCGCCGACCATGACCGCGATGGTCACCGGCATCAAGACCAATCAGGG
The DNA here is from genome assembly GCF_036961695.1 of Pseudomonas sp. CGJS7. Lineage (NCBI taxonomy): Bacteria > Pseudomonadati > Pseudomonadota > Gammaproteobacteria > Pseudomonadales > Pseudomonadaceae > Pseudomonas > Pseudomonas sp. CGJS7. The sequence continues at coordinate 7,364 of NZ_JBAMDI010000044.1, forward strand.
CGTGCTCAGCGTCACCCAGAAAGCCAAGTACGGCGACTGCGCCTCCGCGCGCGGCCAAGGCGTGGTGACCATGCTGGAACTGTCTGAGGCCCTGGGCCTGGCCACCGGCATCGTCAGCACCGCCCGCATCACCCACGCCACCCCGGCGGCGACCTACGCCCACACCCCCAACCGCGACTGGGAAAGCGACGCTGAACTGAGCGCCGAAGCCAAGCAGAACGGCTGCCGCGACATCGCCCGCCAGTTGATCGAATTCCCCTACGGCGACGGCCTGGAAGTCGCCCTCGGCGGCGGCCGCAGCTACTTCCTGCCCAACACCGTCAGCGACCCGGAAGACGCCGGCGCCTCGGGCCGCCGCAAGGACGGCCGCAACCTGCCGCAAGAATGGTCCGCGCGCCGCGGCGCGTCGTACGTCTGGAACAAGGCCCAGTTCGACGCCATCGACCCGCGCCGCACCAGCCACCTGCTGGGCCTGTTCGAACGCTCGCACATGGAATACGAACAAGACCGCCCGAAGGACGCCGGCAAAGAACCCAGCCTCGCCGACATGACCGCCAAGGCCATCGACGTGCTGGAAAACAACAGCCGCAAGGGCTACTTCCTGATGGTCGAAGGCGGCCGCGTCGACCACGCCCACCACGCCGGCAACGCCAGCCGCGCGCTGACCGACGCCATCGCCCTGTCCGACGCGGTGCGCAAGGCGCTGGAAAAGACCAACGAACGTGACACCCTGATCATCGTCACCGCCGACCACAGCCACACCTTCACCGTCGCCGGCTACCCCGACCGCGGCAACGACATCCTCGGCAAGGTCGTCACCGACGGCAAACTCGCGCTCGACAAGAACGGCAAGCCCTACACCACCCTGGGCTACATCAACGGCCCCGGCTACCGCGGTCCCAACGCCCGCCCGGACCTGACCGCCATCGACACCGCCCACCCGGACTTCCTGCAAGAAGCGGCCGTGCCGCTGGGCGATGAAACCCACGCCGCCGAAGACGTGGCCATCTACGCCCGCGGCCCCGGCGCGCACGCCTTCCAGGGCGTGGTCGAACAGAACACGATCTTCCACGTGATGGCGCAGTCGCAGCGCAACACCAGCCTGTTCCTGTGCACCCTGCTCGGCCAGTGCGGCCACGGCCGCGGCCGCTCGGCGATCGCCGCGCCGCTGATGGAAGCGGACCTGCGCGAAGGCATGGCCCGTCAGTCGGCCAAGCAGTAATGCAGGCAGGTTTGAAGTTGCGTGCGGTGACGCTGTCGTTGTTCGCCGCACTCGCGTTCGCCGGCCCTGGGTGGGCCGGCGATGCGGTGGATGCGACGCAAGCGGTTAGCGCACCCGCGGCGAAAGCCGTGGTCGCGCATTATCAGATTCGCGACGCCAAGGGCGAACGCAGCCTGGTGCTGGTGCGTTCGGCCGACCGTATCGAGTACCGCATGCAGGGCCAGCCGGTGGAAATCTGGCGGCAGACGCCGGATGGCATCAGCCGGTTGGAACTGTTCGCCAAGGAGCAACGCAGCGTCGCGTGGTCGCCGGGCGATCTGCGCACTACCGGGCAGATGCCGGATTGGGATCGGCTGGCGAGCGTCGTCAATCCGTCGCTGCGCAAGGTGTTGAAGAGCAACGGGCAGACCAAGGTTCTGGATACCCAGGCGGTGCGCTACAGCGGGGAAAGCGCTGAAGGGCAGCCGATCTCGCTGGATTGGATCGATGCCGAAGGTTTGCCTGCGTATTACCGCACCGGCAAGCGCAATGCCAAGGCCGGCGATGCGGGCGCGTATGAGTTGCGTTTGAGCAAGATTGAACGTGTCGACAGCGCTGCGGCTTTTACCGCTACGGGCGATTATCGCGAAACCGACTACGCGGATTTGGGCGATATGGAGCTCGATCCGTTTGCGGCGAATTATCTGAAGCAACGCGGCGAGCACTCGCACTGAGGCGGCATTCGCCCAATGCTGACCGTTGAAGACGAAGCCGCCGGAACTCCGGCGGCTTCTTTAGTTGAGCCGTCTTAAGTTCTAAAACCGCAGTTCTCAACGCGGCAAGCCGCCCTCCCCACGCCGCTCGGCAGCGGCGCGCAACGCCCTTATCTCTGTCGGCCCTCCGTCCATCAACCGCGACACCAGCCGGTCGGCTTCGAACGGAACGTGCAGCAACGAGCCCAAGTTCGGGCCAGCCGGCCGAAGCACCACATAGCAATCCCGTTTGATCCGATCGACGAACTCAGCGTGTTGCAGACGCGCGAATTCGACCTCGGGTTTCGTCCATTCTCCAGACACTACTTCTTTGACCCGGGCGCGATACTTGTACCAGAAGTGAAACGGCACGCACTCGTTGGGCTCAGCGCAGCCCGGGTACAAATCCGTGAACTCGGTTTCCAGCACCTGGACCCTTAGCACTATCGACCCGGGTGGAGGGCTGTACCGCTCGCTGCCTGCGCCATCGCGCAGCGCTAGTGGGCCGGCGCAACCGACCATCAGGAGACAGAGCACGATCAGTTTCAGCATCCGCTGCACAGCGTTGTCCTTGGAAAGGGTGACCCACTATGCGCGGGGAAGTGCCCGATGGCCCGTATCCAAGAATCGGATCACCCACATCGGCGCTCCCGAACGCTACAAGAACCAGGAGGGGGAACGGTGCGTCACTTTCATACTAGCTTCTGGACAACGAAGCGCGCTGGCTTTCGCTCTGCTCTGCGACCTGAGATGGCGCCTCCCGCACCGACTCGGCCAATGACTGAAGGGAATTCTTCGTCGGCATGGCAACCGCCTCGCTCAATGGAAGATGCGCCCGCAAATGTCCCGGAAACTCAAGATCGCCTTGCACAGCAAAGAGATTTCTTTCTCCTGTTGGGGCCACAGGATGCCCAAGCACGACATGATCCACTGATTGCAGCCCGGCGCGCGAGGATTGAGCAGCCAGGCTGAGAACCGCATTCTTCAGCTCCGTATCGGTAAATGCCACTCCACTGCCGCCCAAGGCAGCACGGACCTTTGAATCCAGGCCGTTGAGCAGGGGATGTGTACTTGCGCCCTCTCGGGCATCCGTCTTTTCATTCGCCGGCCGTCGCTTAGGCGCCGCCTCAGCATCCTGATCGGTCCGAAGCAAGCGCCGATAGTCTTGAAGATACAGATCGCGCTGGGTCAGACGACCGTCCCCATTGCGATCAATCAGACCGTCGTTTCTCGTATACGGGTAGTCCGCCACCGTCTTGGCGATCTCTTTAATCACCGCCGAATCGCTCAGCCGACCATCACGCCACTGATTGAACAACGGCGGCCAGCTCACACCCAACGGACTGTAGCCCAAGCCATCCCATTGGGGTTTGAACGAAGGATCGCTCTTTCTTAGATCATCGAAGATGGGAAAGGCATTGAAGATCGCCTTGGCCTCCTTCTCGCTCCTGAACTGCACATACTCTTCACCCGTCCCACGCGAGAAGTTCGCCTCCCTATCCTTGTCGTGACCAATCTCGTGAGCAATGCGAGAGAACATCCCATTGACCAGGTGCGCCCCTCCCGGCGTCTTGGCGAACTCATACTGCCCCTGATTGATTCGGATTTCGCGATTCGGCTCGGACCGATAAGAAGCCAGAGCCTCTCTGGGATCGCCGACCACCCGCCCACCGTTGGTGTAGAACCCCGCGAAATCCGCACTCGCATGCGGCGACTTGAGCACCAACTCCTGGAAGCGCGATGGAAGCTCCGAAAACCCGCCATGCCGCTTGAGAAACTCGACATTCCGAGCATGACCAACCCCTTCGGCTTTATCTTCCATGACACAACGCTCCATAGGACTCACGTGCGATCACGCCGCCCTATACTAGCGTCAAACACCGAGGGAACGGCCATGACTGACAGCGCACACAGCATCACGCGCAACTGTAAGTTTCACATCGCGGCTTTGGCTGTTTTTTTTGTGGGCTGCACACACCACCAAGAAAAACTTGATGGTGCAGAACTGGATATTCAGCGCCTGATTCGCGTGCCTGCTGAACGCGGACGCGCGGGTGTCGACCAGATCACCTCATCGCTTCAACGGCTGTATGACGTCGAACCAGGCACACAGCTCTCGCCACTCAGCAATACCCATCAACCCGTGACGCTGGCGGATGGCACGGTGATCGCCCAGACCTTGACCGACGTCAATGCCACTCACGACCCAACTCGGGACGTGAGAGTGGATCTGGCCAATCGACCCTGCGTCCCCATCGAGCGCGCCGCCGCCTGGATCGGCGCCAAGCGACTGTTCGCCACCGCTGGTGACGAAAAAGTCACCGGACATGTTGATTACCTGTTCGAGAACAGCGCGGTGCGCATCGATCTGGTCGGCGACTTCCCCGGCCCTGAGTGCCTTCGCGTCGTCACTATCTACAAGCAGCCGTAATCAGCCGACACCTGAAGGCGTGGAACATCGCTATACACCCTCATAGAACGGCAACTCGATCCCATGCTCACGCAACACCTGCTTGTAGTGTTCGACGTAGCCGTACAACCACTCTCGCAGCTCATCGATCTCGTCGCACTCATCCTCCGTCAGTTTCGTCTTTGCGATAGCGCAAACCCTGTCGACCTGCCTGTACATCGAATGCAACGTGTCGCCCTGGAGCAGCAGCCCAGGAAACTGGCGCCCCGGGTGGCGCATGATCGCGGCGTTGACCGCGTCCGAATAGATTTCGACTTCTTGAATTCGCATAGAAAGGCGCCTGGTGAAGTGACCTGACAGATCCGACGGGCTAAGACCCGCGTCTTTACCCGATCGAAATAGTAATCCCCATCGCCCACACCAGCGCCCCGTCAGTAACCGGCGTTTGCGTCCGCGAAACACCGGCGATTCAGCGACCTCAGTTTGGCGGCCGCAATCCGCGCCCTTTGACGCGGGTCCGTCACATGCACCGATCATCATTCCGCGCAATTTTCCGTTCGGAGATTATGGCCATGCCCCGTTTTTCCCGTGCGATTCGTCACACTGCGGCCGCCACCTGCGCCGCCGCGCTGCTGCTCACCAGCGCCGCCGCGCAAGCCCATAAGCAGGAAGTCCATCGCCAGATCGTCCTCGATGCCGTGGCCTTCATGAAGGCCAATCCGGGCATCACCAACTACAACCGACTGCTGGCCGGCGTGCAGGCCGCGGGCTACACCATCGACACCTTCGCCGCCGCGATCGGCCAAGGCGCCTACGATGTCGACGACTTCTCCGACACCTACCTCTGCGGCGCGCTCACCGGCGACTGCGTGAAAGCGCCGCTGTGGGGCACCACCGCTTCGCTGGTCAACTACACCTCGTATTGGCATTTCCAGGATCACGCCAACAGCCGCGACGTGCACGGCAACACCTACGGCGGCTACAACTACGACCGCAGCGTGATGAAGGGCGACATCGACAAGCTGGCCGCCGACTGGCTGTGGAACGACCATCTCGACGACGGCCCCGGCGGCATGAAGGGTTGGTTCGGCGAAACCAGCCGCTACAACACCTACGGCGTCACCGAGAGCAAGTACCGCATCGGCAGCACGTCGACTCCGGCGATGTACGCCGATTTCCAGAAGATGCCGTTCCAGCCCATCGCCAATCTCGGCCAGTACTGGTTCAGCCAGTTCCTCGCCAGCCCGACCGCGCAATCGCTGGGCTTCGTGCTGCACACCACCGACGTCAGCGTGCCGCAGCACACCTGGTCCACCTCGGGCAATAACCATTCCGACTACGAAGCCTGGGTGGAAAACTACTACCACACCGAAAAGCTCAACGATCCGGCGCTGGTGAAGCTGGCGCTGAACGATATCCCCGCGCTGCCGGCCGCCGCCACCGATGTGCGTCCGCTGATGCACCAGCTCGGCGCCTACACCTACCAGAACGGCGCGATCGTGCTGTCGTCCACGGCGTACGCCGATCGCCTTGCGGTATCGCGCAAGACGGTGCCGCATGCCATCGCGATGGTGGTGCGCGTGCTCGACCGCGCGGCGGAACGTCTGTCGCCGTGAAGCCGTCCTCGGCCTTCGGGCTTGTAACCGGGCTTTGCGCCGCACTGCTCCTCGCCGCGCCAGCGCGCGCGGCGTCCGGTGTCCCGGTCGACGGGACATCGCGCGAGCCGCGCATCGCGCTGCAGGTGAACGATTGGACCTTGTCCACGGCCGCACTGAATGCGCTGCTGCGCGTGGTGCGAGAACAAAAGCCCGGGGTCACGCCTTCCCAGGTGATGGCGGCCGCGGCCGAGGATCGCGTACTGGGCGGCTATGCGCGGCGCCAGTACGACGACGCGAAGCTGTTTGCCGGCGAGCGGGTGCGATTTTCTCCGCAAGCATCGGTCGAAGCGTCGCTGGTGACGACTTTACAGGCGGCGTTTCGCGATCCCCTGGCCAAGGCGATGGGGCCGGCCGAGAGCTATATCGTCAAACGCCATCCGCTCACGCGCGAGCGCCTCGTCGCGCTGCTGGATATGGGCGGCAAGCTGCGCCTGGACGACCGCCTGCCGGCTGCGCGCGAAGCGAAGTTGAAGGACGTGCCCTTGATCGACGGCCGTGTCGGGGCCCAGTCCTACCGCGTCACCCTTTACGAGCTCTGGGAGCGCCAGGACGTGCAGGGACGCAATGCCCTGTACCGGTTCGATGTCGGATTCGCGATGGAGCAGGCCAGACAGTTGGCGCGCGACCGGTTTGTGCTGGGCTGGGTCGCTCAGAACAGCGACCTCGGCGTTGACGGTGTGGAGCAGCTTCGGCAACTGGTCGCGGACCGAAACCGTCGCAATGCGCTGGCGCGCTTACTGGGTAGCGGCGAAGATCCGCACTACAGCAGCCCGGAAGTCGAGCGCTTGCAGCGCAGCGTCGAACCGGCGGCCATTCGCGACTACTACAACACCCACAAGACCGAATTCACCCGTACCGAAAAGGTGCTGGCGCGGACGATGCGCTTGGCCAACGAGGCCCAGGCGCGGGCCGCCTCCGCCGAGCTGGCGAAGGGCGCTCGCTTCGAAGACGTGGCGCGGCGACGCGGTGCCGGCGACGGCATCGCGAAATGGATCGACAGCGACGCCGCACGCCGTTCGTGGATTGCGCAGCTCGCGTTCGCGCAACCACCCGGGCCCGCATCGCCGCCGATTCACGAGCCGGAATCAGAAACCTCGGCGCAGGGTTGGATCATCGTCAAGGTGGACAGGCGCGTGACCGGTTTTCATCCGCCCGATAGTGAAACCGTGCGTTTTGCGGCCAGCGAAGCTATTGCGCGGCAGCGTGCTGCGGCCGGCTTCCTCAGCCTGAGGGCGCGTCTTTTGTCGGATGCGCGTATCGACGTCAATCCGAATGCGCTCGGTCTGCGTGCCGCTCCGAAGGTGCTGGAGGGCGGCCTGTGAAATGGGCGACTGCCATCGTCGTGCTGCTGGTTGCGGCTGTGGGCTGGTGGTTGCTTACGTCGGAGGCTCCCGACATAGGCAAGCCTTCGCCGAATGAGTCCGCGGCGGCCGATTCGCCACGGCACGCACGCGCCGTGACTGCATCCGCTACCGCTGCAACGACGGACGATGACGCGCCGTCCGCGGCTTCGATTCCGCCGCCCCCGGTACCGGCCTGGCAGACGATGGCCGAAGCACGCGTACACGGCGACGATCGCGCGCCACCGATCGAACGTCCCGGGCCGGAGTCGCAAGCGCCCGGCGCCACCGCATGGGAACTCAGCGATCCCACCCGCTATCGCGAGTACGAGCTGCGAGGCCAGCGTCGGCTTCGTGAGGAGTATTTGATGGCCGCGGAGCAGGAGCTGCCCAAGTGGAAGGCATTGCTTGCGCGGGCGCGCGCGACCGGCGCGCCGGCTGCCGCTATCCAGGAAGCGCAAGAGAAGATCCGTCGCCTGGAAGCGCGGCAAGTCGCGCTGCGGAATGGTGATTGACGGCGGTCGCGACAGGACAACGACCGCCCCAGGCCATACCAGCGCGAGCGGCTTGGGGCCGGCGGCGCTGCGATACAAACGGACTCAGCTTGGACTTGCCACGTCCCGCGGTTTGCGAGCCGCGCGAATGCGCGTGCCCGGCGCGCTCACCCTCGCCTTCAACTCCTGCGCGACGCGGCGCTGCTCGGGCTCGGGGAGCAGGCCGAAGGCGAGGATCACTTCGGCCAGGTCGGCGTTGTCGGCGTAGAGGTAGGCCAAGGGGACGCCGAGGGAATTGGCCCAGTTACGGGCGATGGTCAGGTTGGCTTCGGCTACTACGAACTCGAAGCGCTGAAGCGGTGTGTTGGCAATTCCGTGTGATGCGGGGACTGACATGCGCGGCTCCTTCCGATTGCTGCTGGGGTTGTTTTGTTGGTGACCAAAGCAAAGGTCACGGCAGCTGTTATATCCCGTTTTGGGCTATCTGAAACCCATTTTGGGATATCGCAAGCAACAAAAAAATGGAAGTGCACAAGAAGTGTGTCGCGCGGACGGATGATTACTTGCGGGACTTAGCGATCTGTCGGATCACGTCGCCGGGATCGACGCCGAGAGAGGCGCACACATGCATGAAGTCGATGACGTCGAGCCGGCGCTCGCCCAGTTCGTACTTGGAGACGAACGACTGAGCGCGTTGCAACTTCTCAGCGACCTGGGTCTGCGTAAGCCCGGCGCGCTCGCGAGCCTCTACCAGCAACTGGCGTAGACGGAGGTACTCGGGCTTGTTGAGGGCTGTAGGCACATGAGAAGCCTAAAGCCCAGATCCGAATAACCCATTTTGGGGTTGACGCTACCCATTAGAGAAGAAATCTACCCAGCTATTGGAATCGTCTAGATACGTGAACGCCCATTTTTCCGCCGCAAAAAAACGTCCCTCACATGGTTCGACTTCCCAGTCGCTCAGAAGAGCGACCGTCCTATATCTTTCAACAGGCATATCGATATACGCGCAGCGGATACCGGCGGGTCCATCATGAGATATCGAAACACATCCCAACTTCAGTTCATCTGACTGGACCACCTCCGCAGAGCCGTTGGGATCGATGCGGAGTCGGATGCGAGTTTGATCAAGCTTGAGCGGTAGAACAACACCAAGCCCAGCTGATCGAAACTCGCTAACCTTAATCCGAAAAGAGTCCTCACCAGTCAACGACATGATCCTCGGCCGATCATTTAACGGCTTCAGAACCACGCCTATATCCCATGGGCCGTGAGAACCACCGAAGTAGAAAAACTCTCCCGCCTTCAGTTTTGCGACTGGCGCTGACGTTAATTCATTGAGCTTAAACGGAATCATCCATCCTCCTCGGCATCGCTTTTAAACTAGCAACGTCATTCCTTGACAGACTCAATCGTTCCTTTGACAAGCATAATCACTGGCAAAGTGCTAAAAATTAACATCATTAAATCCGCCGCTACAAGCCACGCAACCAGTTCGACATAGCATTGCGTAGGGACCACAAAAAACAAACGCAAAGAAGCCACAAAAGTAACCATTAGCTCAAAAACGGTTACTCCCATGACAAACAACAAAGCGCTCAAATGCCCTTTCTTCTGATATCTAGCCAGAACAACCGAGCCAGACATAACTCCGAACAATGCGAGAATCGCAGCGAGAAATCCCGCCATCGTAAAAGCGAAGCTAGCGAGCAACGAAGCCAAAGACTCGATTCGCCCCGAAGATGCAACCAGCACTCTCGCCGCATCGGAAGGCAAAAATAACAATACAATCGAACTAACGCCGTGGCTTATCAGGATTATTAAGGTCGGCAAACGCAGCTTTCTTAATAGAAGCATCACCTCTCATCTCCTTGAGCTTTTCTAGAAGGAGAGTATTTCTCCCCATCTGGTTATCAAAGTCCCTTTGAATTCTTCCATCCGTATCGCCTGATATCGGATTACGCACGATGCCCTGCCCCACGAGATATACGTCAATAACCTTGTCGGCGACCGCAGTAACCGCACGCGCCTCAAAATCGCTGACCCCATCCACCCCTATATTATCCGAAACCCCCTGAAGAAATGATTTTATATTTCCTCGCTTAGCTTGTGGCCGAACACTTATTTCGATCGGACCGATCTCAGAGTAGTGAAGTCCAGTCTTCCCACTTAAAAATTCAACCAAATCTTCATGCAATTTATTGTTTCGCTGAAGCTCAAGCGTCACCCTACCAACTCTTGCAAGCTTTGAAATATCCTTCCGTGCCATCTGATGAGTCAACGCGACAGCATGAAACTTATATGGCAACCCTAAAGCGACAAAAACTTGATTCATGTATTCCGAAAAGACGGCACATCTTGGCGAAAGTATTTTGCAAGCAATTCCAAAAAAATCTTCTCGCATGTTTACGTATGAGGCAAATCCAGCAGAATCACCGGCCAAATGCGCTTTCAAATCATCAAGCGTAAGATTATTTGCGTCAATTTTCTTTATTATTTCATTATCCAGCGTATGCAGGAACAAATACTGATCACCAACCGCCTTGATTAAGTACAGTCGCTCAGCATTATGCGTAAACTGAGCTTTGAACTTCGGCACTTTCCAAGAACAATATTTATTCAAGAAAGGTCTTATATCGACCCAATACCTTTGCGACGACTTTCCTTTGGTAAGGTAGTACTGATAGTAAGTAGCTTGCACGACGCCCCCTGTCCATGTTCACGACAACTAGTCGCCGGACATGAATACCAGTTAGTGACGACGAAGATCAAGCGACATAGGGTAGCTCTTGCTCGTCTCCCACAATGAGACCGTATTTGTGGTGAAAGAGATACGTCATTTGGCACACAAATAGGCCGTGACATAAAAATATGCCCATATATGGCACACCCCGCATCACCCATAAAGCTAAAACAACATCGGCCGCGGGAAGAACTTGCTTCACCGCGACCGATTAATAATCCTCGCCAGGTTACCCCAGCGCATCAGTACTTACTTCGCCGGCCGTTGATCCGCCGTCTCATCCCGAGCCGCCCTAAACTCCGAATCCTCAGCCCAATTCGGCCACCGATTCGAATTCGCCAGCTCATTGCCCAGCGTGTAGAGAATCTGCATGTCGCGCGCCATGCCCGCATACGTCCAAGTGGGTTCCCACTGGTCCGCCGGCTGGTGATAACGATCCTTGATGTACGCCTCGGCCTCAGCCTTACCCGCGGCTACGCCGCCCGCAACCAAGTCCTCACCCGAGCCGATCGAAATCGCCGGCACGCCGCGCTTGGCGAAGGGGAAGTGATCGGAGCGGAAGAAGTGGCCGGCCTCAGGCTTCGGGTCCGGCGTATAGACGACGTTCCACTTCTGCGCGGTAGCGATGAGGTCGTCCAGCAATTCCTGCTTGGCGCTACCAGAGGTGGTGAAGTCGCGCGCGACGCCACCCGGGTCGAAGGCGTCCATGTTGAACACGGCGACGGTCTTGGCCAGCGGGTACAGCGGACGCGCGGAGTAGTACTCCGAGCCCAGCAAGCCCTTTTCTTCCGCAGTGACGTTGAGCAGGACGATCGAGCGCTGCGGCTTCTTGCCCTTGGCGAAGGCGCGGCCGATTTCGATCAGGGCGGCGGTGCCGGTGGCGTTGTCGACGGCGCCGTTGTAGATCTTGTCGCCCTTGGCATCGGGTTGGCCGACGCCCAGGTGGTCCCAGTGGGCGCTGTAGATCACGGTCTCGTCCGGGCGCTTGCTGCCTTCGATGCGGCCGACGATGTTTTGCGAGGTGATGACCTGGCTGTCGACGGCGTAGGCGGCCGACAGGGTGACGTTCTTCAGCGTCACCGGTTTGAATTCGCGGGTCTGCGCTTGCTTCTTGAGTTTTTCGAAGTCCAGGCCGGCGCTCTTGAACAGGCTGACGGCGGTGTCGCGCTGGATCCAGCCTTCCATGGTCGGGTGGTTGGCGCGCGGGTTGTCGCGGACCACGTCGAACATGGTGTTGGTGTTGGAGTTCTTGACCGTGGCCCAGCCGTAGGAGGCGGGGTCGGTCTCGTGCACGATCAGCAGGCCGACGGCGCCGCGGCGGGCGGCTTCTTCGTATTTGTAGGTCCAGCGGCCGTAGTAGGTCATGGCCTTGCCGCCGAAGTCGCCGTCGCCGGTTTCGAAGTCGGGGTCGTTGATCAGGACGATGGCGATCTTGCCCTTGAGGTCGACGTTCTTGAAGTCGTCCCATTGGCGCTCGGGCGCGGTGACGCCGTAGCCGGCGAACACCAGCGGGGCGTTTTTGATCGCGACGTTCTTGCTGCCGTCGAGGGCGGCGCGGATGGCGATTTCATTGCCCTGGGTGAGCGGGCGGGCTTTCTTCTTCACCGACACCGAGATGGTGGGGGTGCCGGCGATTTCGGCGCGCAGCAGCGGCACGGCTTGGGTCCACAGGCGCTTGCCGTCCTTGAGGTCGCCGCCGGGTTGGACGCCGGCCGCCTTGAGTTGGGCGGTGACGTAGTCGATGGTCTTGGTTTCGCCGGCGGTGGCGGGGCCGCGGCCTTCGAATTCGTCCGAGGACAGCACCTTCACTTCTTCGGACAGGCGCTTGGTGTCGAAGGTGGGGGCTTTGGGCGGCTTGGGCGCTTTGGCCGGCTTGGCGGCGTAGGCGGGCATCGACAGGATGGCGGCGCAAAGTACCGCCAGCGGTGCGGCGACAGGCAATTTCATGGAGGGGCCCCTTGTGTGGTCCGGCCGATACTAGCCATGAGGGCGTGATGGGTCTATCGGGCGGTGGCTGGACGCCGAGGCCGTAGCTGCATGGGCTCCCTGTAGGAGCGGCGCGAGCCGCGACCGCGGGGTGGCCGGTTGCGGCGGGTGTGCGGACGGGCGTAGGTGGGTGGCGCTGTAGGCGAGGTGGCGCGGTCGCGGCTTGCGCCGCTCCTACAGGGAGTGGGCGTGGCTTTGGTGTTAGGCCACGCGCGATACCGGGCGCGGGGCGGTTTCGGGCAAGGCGAGCACGAGTTTGCCGAACTCGGCCACGGCGGGGGTGCAGCCGCCGGGGCGGCGCAGCAGGACGAATTCGGCCGGCGGCAGCGGCGGCAAGCCGTATTGGCCGTCGACGATGCGCATGCCGGGCAGGACGTCGTCTTCGATCATCACGGTGATGGCCAAGCCCGCGGAGATCGCGGCGTTTAGGCCTTGCTGGCTGGGCGAGGTGAACACTACGTGCCATTCCACCGGGGTGCCGTCGAGGGCGGACATGCCGACTTGGCGGTTGATGCACGGCGGCGGGTAGAACGCGAACGGCAGCGAGCGGCCGGGGGCGACGTCGAAGGCGTCGCTGGCGACCCAGACGAAGCGGGTGCGGCGCAGGACGGTGTCGCCGATGGCGCCGGGCAAGGCGATGACTACGGCGACGTCGAGTTCGTCGGCATCGATCATCTGGCGCAGGTCCATGCTCATGCTGACGTTGACGTCCATGCGCACGTCGGGGAATGCGCGCGAGAACTGGCACAGCAGGTTGGGCAGGCGGTCGCCGATGAAGTTTTCGGGGACGCCGAAGCGGACGGCGCCGGTGATCGGCGAGGGTTGGAAGCGGCGCGACAGTGCGGCCAGGGATTGCAGGATTTGTTCGGCGTGGCGGAGGAAGTCTTCGCCGTCTTCGGTGAGGGTGAGGCGGCGGGTGGTGCGGTGGAGCAGTGCGCGGCCGACTTGTTCTTCCAGGCGGCGGATTTGGTGGCTGACGGCGGATTGGGTTAGGTGCAGGCGCTCGGCGGCGCGGGTGAAGCCGCCGGTTTCGGTGACGGCGACGAAGGTGCGTAGCAGGGTCGGGTCGAAGTCCATGGGGAGCGCCTCGGGGCCGGTCGATTGATGACAGGCTTTAATGGGTTCCACAAAATTAAATCATTTCCCTCATGAGTGGGGTGTGGGGAAAATGTACGGCGTGCCCCCCCCCCTCCGTCATTCCGGCGGAAGCCGGAACCCATTTTGACTTTGCTCCCGTTGGCGCTCGGGGCCGGGGCTAAGAGCAAATCCCCCCTAGCCCCCCTTTTTCAAAGGGGGGAACAGCACGGCGGTTTGGGTGTTGGACGTCGGGGGGCCGGGCTTGCTGAAACGATTCTTTTTGAACCGCGCCGCTCGGCGTGCGCGGCGACGCTATGGCTTGGCCGTTGGCACGGCCGCTTTACTCAGGACGCTGCAATGACTTTGTCCCCTTCCGCCAGGAATGCGCTCGCGCTCGCCGCGATCAGCCTGGCTGCGTTGATGTTCGGCCTGGAGATTTCCAGCGTGCCGGTGATCCTGCCGACGCTGGAAAAACAGCTGCACGGCGATTTGCGCGATATGCAGTGGGTGATGAATGCCTACACCCTGGCCTGCACCACGGTGTTGATGGCGGCGGGCACGTTGGCCGATCGCTACGGCCGCCGCCGTATTTTCGTGATCAGCGTGATCGGGTTCGGCCTGACTTCGCTGTTGTGCGGCTTGGCGCAGAGCATGCCGGTGTTGATCGGCGGGCGGTTCGTGCAAGGCATCGCCGGCGGGGCGATGTTGACCAGTCAGTTCGCGATTCTTTCGCACCAGTTCCGCGAGGGGCGCGAGCGCAGCCGTGCGTTCGCGATCTTCGGCATCGTGTTCGGCGCGGGGCTGGGGTTCGGGCCGATCATCGGCGGCGCGATCATCGCCTTGTCGAGTTGGCAGTGGGTCTTCCTGGTGCATGTGCCGTTGGCGGCGCTGACCTGGGCCTTGATCGCGCTGGGCGCGCAGGAATCGCGCGAGCCGCAGTCGCACAAGCTGGATGTCGCCGGTCTGACCACGTTGTCGCTGGCGGTGCTGGGGCTGACCTACTACATCACCCAGGCGCCGGAATCGGGTTACACCGATCCGGCCACGTTGGCGGTGTTGGCCGTGGCGGCGGCGAGTACGGTCGCGTTCGTGATCGTGGAGCGGCGCCATGCCAATCCGATGTTCGACTTCGGCGTGTTCCGCATCCGCGCGTTCTCCGGCGCGATCATGGGTTCGGTGGGGATGAACTTCAGCTTCTGGCCGCTGATGATCTATCTGCCGATCTATTTCCAGAGCGCGCTGGGCTACGACACGGTCAGCGCGGGCTTGGCGCTGTTGGCCTACACCTTGCCGACCTTGGCGATGCCGCCGCTGGCCGAGCGCTGGTCGACGCGTTACGGCGCGGCGCGGGTGATTCCGTTGGGCTTGTTCGCGATCGGCCTGGGTTTGGTGGCGATGCGTTACGGCAGCGCGGTGGCCGATGCGAGTTGGATGACGATGTTGCCGGGCGCGTTGCTGGCCGGGTTCGGTCTGGGTTTGACCAACAGCCCGGTGAGCAACACCACCACCGGCTCGGTGCCGGCTTCGCGTACCGGCATGGCGTCGGGCATCGATATGAGCGCGCGTCTGATTACGCTGGCGATCAACATCGCGTTGATGGGTTTGATCCTGATCGCGGGCATCGCCGCGCATTTGCGCTCGGCCTACGGCGCGGCCTTGGGCGACACGCAACTGCGCAGCCTGGCTGGGCGCGTGGCGGCCGGCGATTTGGGCGCGTTGCAACGTTTGCGGTTGCCCGGCGACGCGCAGGTTATCGCTCACGACGCGCTGGTCAACGGCTTCGGCTGGGTGTTCTGGTACGGCGGCCTGGGCGTGTGGGTCTTGGCGGCGCTGAGTCTGGCGATGTTCGCACCCAAGCGGCAGCGCGCGGTCGCGGCCGAGGCTTGCAGTCAGTAGAACGCGATGCCCGGCCGCAACGCGAACTGGAAGATCAACAGCTGCGCCACCACCGCCGCGGCCGCGCCCCACGCGGGCCCGGCCGCGAGGGCCATTCCGGTGCTGCGCGGCCGCACCAACGCGGCCGCCGCCTGCAGCCAGCACATCCCGATCACGAACTCCGCCACCGGCACGATCGCCACCTGATCCCAACTGCCCGGCACCCGCATCGCCACGATCACCGGCAGGGCCAGCAAGGCCGGCAGCGTCGCGGTGCGCAGCATGAAGCCGGCGCGGCGCGCGGGCGTGGCGACATCGCCGGGACGCGCGGCCAGTTCCAATAGCGGGCGGGCGAAGCCGGTAGCCAGGATTACGATCAAAACCAAGGCGATCATCGCCAAGCTCAACCGCACGGGCAGGCCCAACTGCAGATAGTGCAAAGCCATGCCGACATCGTTTTGCGGCAGCACCGAGCCCACCACCACCTGCGGCAGCGATTGGAAGTAGCCGTGGAACGCGGTCCACAGCACGAACAAACGCATCGTCGCCGACTGCGGCGGCCGCCATTTCAGCCATGCGCTGAAGATCATCGCGGTCAGCAGGATCGCCAATGCGCCGGTGCCTTGCAGCAGCTCCGCCAGCGGGTTGTCGCCGCTCCAATGGTGATTGTTGTGGAACAAGGTCGGGCGCAGGCCCGGCGTCAATGCTTTCGGCCAGACCAGAAACAACTCCTGGATGAAAAAGATCAGGCCGAAGCTGAATGCGTAGATCAGGCCGGAATTGAGCGAGAGCGCCCCATCCCAAGCACCGCGCGGCGCGACTGCGGGCCTGCGCCGCAGCCACACCAGCAAGCCCAGCCCCAGCGGTGCGAGCACCAGCACCGATAACGAGACGTACACGACGAAAGCGGTGCTGGCGTTCATGCGGATCCTCGGTCGCTGTCATAGCCTACGATGCCGCGCGCCTTGGCTCGGTTGCGCCGCTGCAAGGATTTCTTTTGCCAGCCGCGAGAATTCCTCGTTTGTGGCCATCGCCGCCGCTGCGAATAATCCGGGCTCGCCCCGAAGGAGATCGATTCATGCAACGACGTCATTTCTTGCAATGCGCCAGCGGTGTGCTGCTGGCCGCCGGCACCGGCGCCAGTTTCGGCGCTCTGGCATTGAGCCCGACGCCGGATTGGCGCGCGCGCCTGCAAGCGCTGGAGAAGCAAAGCGGCGGCCGTCTGGGCGTGGCGGCGCTGGACACCGGCAGCGGCCGGCGCATGGACTGGCGCGGCGATGAGCGCTTCCGCATGTGCAGCACGTTCAAGTTCCTGCTGGCCGCGGCGGTGTTGCGCCAGGTCGATCTGGGCAAGCTGGAGTTGCAGCGCAAGGTGCCGATCACCGCCGCCGACATGATCTCGCACGCGCCGTTCACCCAGCCGCTGGTGGGTTCCAGCGCCACGGTCGAACAACTGTGCGAATCCACCATGACCCTCAGCGACAACCCGGCGGCGAATCTGCTGCTGCCCTTGGTCGGCGGCCCGAGCGGCTTGACCGCGTTCTTGCGCGAGCACGGCGACACGGTCACCCGCCTGGACCGCAATGAGCCCTCGCTCAACTTCGGCGCCGACGACGACCCGCGCGACACCAGCACGCCGCTGGCGCAGGTGGCGACGATGCGCGCCTTGCTGCTCGGCGATGTGCTCAAGGAAAGCTCCAAGCAGCAACTTACTGCGTGGCTGGTCGCCAACAAGACCGGCGACAAGCGTTTGCGCGCGGGGCTGCCCAAGGGCGTGCGCGTGGGCGACAAGACCGGCACCGCCGACGCCAACAACAACGACCTGGCCATCGTCTGGCCGCCGGGCGGCGCGCCGATTCTGATCGTGAGCTATCTGCGCAGCGCCGGCCAGGACGACGACGCGCGCAATGCGGTGCATGCTGCGGTGGCGCGTGTGGTGTATGAGGCCTGGGGCGGCAAGGCCGGCTGATCGCACACGGCGCGGTCGCGATGCGGCGGCATCGCGGCCGTGACGTTGATCTAGAATCGGGGTCAGGAGGACAGCGCCGCGACGGCGCCGTCCCGCTGCCAAGGAACCGCATGTCCCGCAAACCCTGGATCGTTCTCGCCCTCGGGCTGACCGCCGCGGCGCTCGCCGCGACCTTCGTGTTCGAACCCAAGACCGCCGCGCTGTTGCCGAGCGTGCTCGCGCCCACACCCACGCCCTTGGCTTGGCGCGGGCAATTGGAATTGGTTGCCGGCGATGGCGTGGCCGGGTTGCGCAACGGCGCGGGCGCGCAGGCGCGCTTCGCCGATCCGTTCGGATTGGCGCGCAGCGGCGACGGCACCTTGTACGTCGCCGATGCGGGCGACAACAACCGCATCCGCATGATTCGTCCCGACGGCAGCGTGGCGACGGTGGCCGGATCGGCGGAAGGTTTCCGCGACGGCGCCGGCAGCGCGGCGGCGTTCAATACGCCTTCGGGTTTGGCCCTGGACAGTCTGGGCAATCTGTACGTCGCCGACACCGGCAATCACGCGATCCGCAAGATTTCCAAGCTAGGCGTGGTCAGCACGCTGGCCGGCACCGGCACACCGGGTTATCTCGACGGCCCCGGCGCGCAGGCGCAGTTCAACGGGCCCATCGGCGTGGCGGTGGATCAGCGCGGCCGCGTGTTCGTCGCCGATACCTACAACGACCGCATCCGGCTGATTCAACCCGACGGCACGGTGAGCACGCTGGCCGGCGGCGCGGCGCCGGGTTTCGTCGACGGCGCCGCGGCGATCGCGCGGTTCGATACGCCGACCGCGTTGGCCTTGGATGCGCAGGGCTTGTTGTGGGTCGCGGATATGCGCAATCAGGCGATCCGCAAGGTCGAGCCCGACGGCGACGTCAGTACGCTGGCGGTGAGCAACATGACCTTCAACGACGGCTCGGTGTGGGGGCCGCCGCTGCGCCGGCCTTCGGCGCTGGCGATCACCCACGACGGCGTGCTGTATGTCGGCGATCAGGCGTCCGGCTGGACCTTTCAGATCCGGCCCGACGGCCAGTGGTCGCTGTTGACCGGCGGCGTGCAGGAACAGCGCTTGTCGCGGCCGGCGGCGATGGCGCTGAGCGGCGATGGTTCGGTGTATCTGACCGACAGCGCCAGTTATCGCGTGCACCGGATCGCGCCGGAGGCGGCTCAGCCCATCGTCACCGTCGCCGGGCCTTCGCCGCTGGACCCGCTGCCCGACACCGGCGGGCGTTGGCCGCTGAATCCGCAGGACGGTTGGCACGAAGTGGTCGGCACGCTCGGCGAAGTGCGTGGCGATGGGCGTCAGGAGAGTCGTCATCATTTGCATGGCGGTCTGGATATTCGCGGCGATATCGGCCAACAGGTGCTGGCGATCGCCGATGCCAAGGTCAGCGATCCGTCGAGCTCGTGGGGCTTCGGCAATCTCGGCGAGGGTGCGGGGCTGGATACGATCAGCTACATCCACATGCGCGTGGGCCGCACCGCCAAGGGCGAGCCGATCGATCCGGCGCGGTTCGTGCCGACGTTGGATGAGGCCGGGCAACTGGAGCGCATGCGCCTGCGCCGCGGCACGCGGTTCAAGGTCGGCGATGTGCTGGGCACGATCAACGCGATGGCGCATGTGCATCTCAGCGTTGGCGCGGGTGGTTACGAGCGCAATGCGGTGAGTCTGGGGTTCGTGCATTACGCCGATCACTATGCGCCGCGGATCGAGCGGATCGAGTTGCTGGATTCGCTGGCGCAGCCGTTGCGCGAGAAGTTGAAGGGGCGGTTGTTGGTGTCGCGCGGTTCGCCGGGGCTGCAGATCGTGGCGGAGGCTTGGGATCAGGTCGACGACAATCTGCCGCGTCGGCGCTTGGGGTTGTATGCGTTGGGTTATCAGTGGCTGGACGCGGCCGGGCAGCCGGTGCCGGGTTATGAGCAGCCGCGGATGAACATCGAGTTCAATCGGCTGCCCTCGCCTGAGGATGCGGTGAAGACGATTTATGCGCCCGATAGCGGGATTACCGTGCACGGCAGTGCGGTGACGCGGTTTCGCTATGTGTTGACCAATACGGTGCGCGATGGGCGGATCCGTGCTGGTTTGTGGATGCCGAATGAGTTGGTTGCCGGCGATTACACCTTGCGCATCACGGCGCGGGATTTCAGCGGCAATGAGGCGACTGCGCGGCGGGATTTGGCGATTACGCTGCAGTAGCGCAATCAAAGCCTCCTTTGCAAAAGGGGGCGGCGCCCTGGTGAAGCCCGATGTCGGGTGATGCTGACGGCGCGGGGGATTGGCGACAGGTCGCGGTGTGCTTTGGCTGGCGAGCGAGAGCAAAAGCAAATCCCCCCTAGCCCCCCTTTTTCAAAGGGGGGAACTGTAGCTGGCGTGCGGCGCGATCGGGCGGCGACGTTGCAGCAGCGCAATCAAAGCCCCCTTTGCAAAAGGGGGCGGCGCCCTGGTGAAGCTCGATGTCGGGTGACGCTGACAGCGCGGGGGATTGGCGGCAGGTCGCGGTGCGCTTTGGCTAACGAGCGAGAGCAAAAGCAAATCCCCCCTAGCCCCCCTTTTTCAAAGGGGGGAACTGTAGCCAGCGTGCGGCGCGATCTGGTGGCGACGTTGCAACAGCGCCCTCATAGCCCCCTTTGAAAAAGGGGGCGGCGCCCTGGTGAAGCTCGATGTCGGGTGACGCTTGCGGCGCGGGGGATTGACGGCAGGTCGCGGTGTGCTTTGGCTAACGAGCAAGAGCAAAAGCAAATCCCCCTAGCCCCCTTTTTCAAAGGGGGGAACTGCTGACGTGACGACGCCAGAATTTGCTTTTCCGTGACCGCCATCGACGATGCGAAATCCGCACCACATCCATTGCATTTCGATAATCGCGCGAGTTGTTTCAATACGATGACACGCAATATCCGTGCTTCCCCTAGCTATCCGACGCAACGCGCGGTTGTTGTAATCCTGCGATCCCCTCTTCAAGGCGCAGGCGCTCATGGGCTTCCCCACTCTCGACGGCGTTCCTCTGTATCAACACTACCCGCAATTGCCCGTGCAACCGCCGGTGCCGCCGCCGCAACCGCAAGAGCAGCAGCACGAAGTCCAGCCCGGCGAGAGCCTGGAATCGATCGCCAAGCAATACAGCACGCCCGAAGCCCCGGTCACCGCGCAGCAGATCGCCGACCGCAACGGCATCGAGTACGGCAGCGTCAACCCGGGCCAGCAGTTGATCGTCCCGACCATCAAGCAACACGCCGACCCCAAGCCCGTCGCCAACGCCACGCCCGAGCAGGCCAAAAGCGATGCGGCGATGGACAAGCTGCTGACCGCCGACGACAACCTCACCGCCTTCACCGCCAACTACAAGGGATCGCCCAACGATCCGGCGTATCAGAACCTGCACAACGGCTACCAGGGCCAGGCCAACACCGCCCGCGACGACTTGCGCGCCAGCATCGGCGCCGAGATCAAGGCCGAGTTCGCCGCGCACTCGCGCCCCACCGGCGACATCTACGACGCCAAGGCGATCGAGCAGTACGGCGCCAGCGTGATCAAGCGCTATGAGAACGATCCGGCCGCCAAGGCCGCAGCCGAAACCGCGGTCAAGGACGTGGCGGTCCAGCACGAGGTCGACAGCACCTTGTCTGTCGCCGGCTCGATGCCCAGCGGCAAGAGCGCGGTCGAATCGCTGAGCCGCGATCTGCCCAAGCTGTCGCCCGAGGCGCAGTCCAAGCTGCTCGCCAGCCCGGAATACCAGAAGCTGCTCAACGAAAAGATCGCGCCGGAGTTCACCAACCCGCTGCAAGGCGAGCCGTGGAAAGACGGCCGCATGGGACCCAGCGCCAAGCCGGCGGAAAGCCTGAAGAATCTGGAAAAGATGCTGGAAGGCGCCGACCCGCGCATCGCCAACGAATTGGTCGGACGCGAGATCACCGCGCTCACCGATTTCTTAAAACGCGCCGAGAGCGGCGGCTACAGCATCCGCATCGCCATCGAAGGCACCCGCTCGCTGGTGCACATCGCCGACAAGGTCGGCGGCACGCCCGAAGGCGATGCGCTGATCCAGCGCATGGTCGACTTGCCGGTGGACGCGTCGCAAATCCATCTGGCCGTGTCCGAAGGCGCGCGCCCGGACTTGCTGTTGGCCATTGCCAAGGCCGGCGGCGGCGATCGGATCATGGAATCGGCGGCGCTGGGCGTGCAGATGTACGCCGGCAGCGTCAAGGCCGACGTCGATGCGTTGTCGAAGGAAACCGAGGAACTCACCTGGCTCATCAGCAATCACGGCGGATCGATGACGCCGGAGCAGCTGGATCTGGCGATCAAGGACTACACCGCCAAGAAGGGGCCGGATTGGGAGAAGAAAGTCGCCGACCTGGAAGACAAGGTCGCCGCCCACGGCAAGACCTTGCTCGATCAGATCGACAGCCTCAAGAGCGCCGGCCCCGGGCAATTGGATGCGGCCAATAAGGCCATCGATTCGGTGATGACCGATCCCAAGTCTTCGTACGCGATCACCCTGGCGCTGAAGAAGCATCCCGAGTACGTCGACACCACCGCCGGCAAGCGGCTGATGCAGAACCTGGCCTACGGCGCCAAGGTCGGCGAGCAAGGCATCAAGCTCGGCAAGGAACTGGCCAACGCCTACATCCGCAACGACGTGCTCGACGCCGCGCACGGTTACGACCCGCGCAACCCGGCCAGCATCGCCCAGGCCGAGCAGGCGATGGAGAAGCTCAAGAACCCGACCTTCATCAAGCTGCTCGGCATGGACACCGAGGGCAGCAAGTACCAGAACTACGTCAAACTGGTCGATCAACTCAAGGGCACGCTGCCCAAGGCCGACGACACCGTCGACGACATCGTCGCCAAGCTCAAGAGCCACGCCGAGGCGATGAACAACATCGACAATCGCCTCACCGCCGAAGGCTTCCGTCCGACCTTCGAGAAGAGCCAACCGGCGGGGCAATTGCTGCGTCTGGTCGGGATCAGCTTCGCCGCCGTGGGCTTCGCCAATTCCTATAGCAAGATCGGCGATGGGCAGAACATCAAGAACGACATCAAGGCCATCGTCGATGCCGGCGCGCTCGGCCAGAAGGGCGTCGAGTTGGGCGTGGGCCTGGGCCTGGTGGTGGAAGATTCCAAGTGGGGCCGGTTCGGCGCCGGCAACAAACTCAACGGCGAGAGCATCGATCCGGGTCGTCTGGGCCGCGCCGACCGCATTTTCAGCTACCTCAGCGCGGGGTTCGATTACTACAACGCCGGTGAGCAGTTCTTCTCGCCCAACGGCGATCCGGTCAAGGGCGGCCTGTATCTGGCCAGCGGCGTCGGCGGCACCATGGCCGCGTTGTCGGGCACCAGTTTCGCCGCGTCGCTGGGCGCGGGCAGTTGGCTGGGCCCGGTCGGCATCGGTTTGGTCGCGGTGGCGACGATCGGCTTGACCATCAAGGACCGGGTCGATCATTCCAATGCGCATATGAACGACACCTCGGCCGCGTTCCTCAAGCACGCCGGCTTCAGCGAGGCCGCGTCGAAGGCTTTGGTCGATCAGAGCGGCGAAGGCTGGAGCCCGGTGACGATGCTGGCGCGCTATGCCGAGGCCAAGGGCTACAAGCTCGACGATCCGGCGCATCGGCAGAAGTTCGTCGACTGGGTCAACAACATGCCTGGCGACAAGCTGGACCAGTTGCGCAGCCAGTTGCACTTCGCCCTGGACGATTTCGACGGCGACGTGAGCAAGCTCGGCAGCGACACCACCGTGTTCCGCCCGGAAACCTACATCAACTCCGGCGGATTCCCGGCCAAGGTGCACGCCAACGTCAGCACCGTGGGCCATATCGACGCGGTGGTGAAGGACTTCGGCATTGCGGAGTTGCCGCACGCGTGATGCGCGGCGATCGGGCGCGGCTGTGGCCGCGCCCGATGCGGCAGGGCACTCGGGCCTACGCGCTGGGCTTTCGCCGAATCTCTTTCAGGCTGAGCAACAATCCGATCAAGGCAATACCGAAACCGGTAACGCTCAACAGCGGTCGCCATTCGATCAACACCGCGCTCATGCTCAATGCCGACACGGTGAACCAGAACGCAGCCACGACGGGTCTGCGCCAAAGCAGCAGCGCGGCGCCGATCGCCAGATTGAGGCTGGCGAGCCAAAAGGCTGCGACCAACAGGAAAGGGATGAAACCTTGACGGAACATCTCCAGCATCGACGTCGTGCCCAGTAGCGCTGCCCACTGCAAACCCGACAAGACCGCAAAGTAAACGCCCCGGCGAGATTGCGCCGCGCCGGGCGCAGCGGCGGAAGGCGCGCGGTACGGATTGTGGTTCATGCCGGCCCGGTCGTCGCGATGGAAACTGCGACTATGCCCTGCCGGCACTCGCCTTTCCACGGCGTCGCGGCGAGGGCGACGCGGCGGATTTGTGCGACGCCGCCTTCGACTGCGGTTCGATCTTGCCCGACAGCAACAACTCGATCGCCAACCCCGCCTCGGCCGCATCCACACGCTGTCCGCTGATGACATCGGCGTAGATGAAGGATTCGCACAAACGCACGATCAGATACGCCAACGTGTCGACGTTGAGCGGCAGCGCCATCGCGCCCTGCTCGGCCTGATGCTGCAACAGCTCGCGCACTTTGCCGATCACCCGCGCCTGCACCGGGCCTTGCTTGGACGTCAGCAGGCGCAGGGCGAATTCGGCGTCTTGTTCGATGAAACGGCGCAGCGGCGGATACACCAGCATCGCCCGGATCGCGTACTCGCAGATCGCGGCGACGCGGCGCGGGCCGCTGCCGCGGGTGGCGGCGGCGGCTTGTTCCAGCAACGGCTCGCACAGCGACCAGATCACTTCGCCCAGCAGTTGCTCGCGGCTGCCGACCCAGCGGAACGCGGTGGCGCGGCCGATGCCCAGATCGGCGGCCAGGGCGCCGATGTCCAAGCGCTCGCCGGCGATCCAACTGCGTCGCGCCACGCGGAACAGATCCAGCGGCGTGGCCTTGCGCTCCTGCGGCTCAAGCAAGGCGCGGCCGAGCCGGGTCGCCGGCTCAGCAACGCGGGTTTTGCCTTTGGCGGGCGCGGACCGGGACTTGGGCATGGCCTGGACGTATTCCCAACTTGACGCCTAATGAGTCACATGCAAAGAATGACTCACGACCCTCCGGAGCGCAAGCATGAGTTCCAGCCCCCTGATCGACCGCCGCCACCTGGACTTCATGCTGTACGAGTTGCTTGAGGTAGAACGCCTCACCGCCTACCCGCGCTTCGCCGAACACGGCCGCGAAACCTTCGACGCGGCGATCGAGTTGGCCCATCAATTGGCGGTGAGCAAGTTCCTGCCGCACAACCGCAAGAGCGATCTCAACGAGCCGCACATGGTCGACGGCCGGGTCGAGCTGATTCCCGAGATCGGCGAAGGCCTGCGCGCGTTCAACGAGGCCGGCTTCATGGCGGTGCTGGCCGACTTCGAGGACGGCGGCATGCAGTTGCCGTTCGTGATCGGCGCGGTCTGCGATTGCATGTTCTCCGCCGCCAATCCCTCGACCGTGGCGTATCCGGCGTTGGCGCGCGGGGTGGCCAACTTGCTCGAAGCGCATGCCAGCGACGAACAAAAGCGCCTGTACATGAAGCCCATCGTCGAAGGCCGTTATTACGGCACGATGTGCTTGTCCGAACCGCAGGCCGGTTCTTCGCTGGCCGACATCAAGACTGTCGCCGAGCCGCAGGCCGACGGCAGCTATCGCCTCAGCGGCGCGAAGATGTGGATCTCCGCGGGCGATCACGAGCTAGGCGAGAACATCGTGCACCTGGTGCTGGCCAAGATTCCCGGCGGCCCGCCGGGCGTGCGCGGCATCAGCTTGTTCATCGTGCCGCGCTGGCGCCTGGACGCCGACGGCGCTCGCGGCGCGCGCAACGATGTGCGCCTGGCCGGCTTGAATCACAAGATGGGCCAGCGCGGCAGCGTCAACACGTTCCTGAAGTTCGGCGAGGCCGGCGATTGCCACGGCTATCTGGTCGGCCAGCCGCATCAGGGCCTGGCTTACATGTTCCACATGATGAACGAGGAGCGCATCGGCGTCGGCCTGGGCGCGGTGCAGCAAGGCAGCGCGGCGTATCTGTACTCGTTGCAGTATGCGCGCGAACGCCATCAGGGCCGGCATCCGGACCAGAAGGATCCGGCGACGGCGCCGCTGGCGCTGATCGAACACGCCGATGTGCGGCGGATGCTGTTGTTGCAGAAGTGCTGGGTGGAAGGCGCGCAGGCACTGGGCTTCTATACCGCGCTGCTGGTCGACCATGCGCGCGATCCGGACGAATCGGTGCGCCGCGACAGTGCGTTGTTGCTGGATCTGTTGACGCCGATCATCAAGGCCTGGGGGTCGGATTATTCGCTCAAGGCCAATGAGCTGGCGATCCAGATTCTTGGCGGCTATGGCTATACCCGCGAGTATCCGGTGGAGCAGTGCTATCGCGATAACCGGATCAATCCGATCCACGAGGGCACCAACGGGATTCAGGCGCTCGACCTGTTGGGGCGCAAGGCGATGATGCACGACGGCGCGGCGTTGAAGCTGTTGCTGCAGCGCGTCGGTGAGACTTGCGCGCAGGCGGCTGGGCAAGATGGGCTGGGCGATTTGGCGCGGCAACTGCAAAGCGTCGCGCGATTGGCGGGCGAAGCTACGGTGGCCGCGGGGCAGCGCATGCTGGGTGGTGAAGTGCGGTTGGGGCTGGCCAATGCCGGGCATTACATGCTGCTGCTGGGCCACCTCACCATCGGTTGGTTGTGGCTGCGTCAGGCGTTGATTGCGCAACGCGCGTTGGCCGGTGCTGGCGAGGCGGATGCGGCGTTCTATCTCGGCAAGTTGCAGGCCTGTCGATTCTTCTTCGCGCATGAACTGCCGCAGGCGGAGCTGGCGGCGAAGTTGGTGCGCGATGGTGAGGACAGCGCTTATCGCATGCAGGCCGATTGGTTCTGAGCCGCCGCAAGAGCGCCTCGCCCTTCCCCCGGTTACATTCCCCCCTTTGAAAAAGGGGGGCTAGGGGGGATTTGCTCTTGCTCTCTCACGCCAACCAGAGCGCACCGCGACCTGCCGCCAATCCCCCGCGCCGCCAGCATCGCCCGGCATCGAGCCTCACCAGGGCGCCGCCCCCTTTTGCAAAGGGGGCTATGAGTGCGCTGCTGCAACGTCACCACCAAATCGCGCCGCAGCCCCGACTGCATTCCCCCCTTTGAAAAAGGGGGGCTAGGGGGGATTTGCTTTTGCTCTCTCGCGCCAACCAGAACGCACCGCGACCTGCCGCCAATCCCCCGCGCCGTCAGCAACGCCCGACATCGGACTTCGCCAGGGTGCCGCCCCCTTTTGCAAAGGGGGCTATGAGCGCGCTGTTGCAAAGTCACTGCCACATCGCGTCGCAAGCCGGCTTCAGTTCCCCCCTTTGAAAAAGGGGGGCTAGGGGGGATTTGCTTTTGCTCTCTCGCGCCAGCCAAAGCGCACCGCGACCTGCTGCCAATCCCCCGCGCCGCTAGCGTCACCTAGCATCGAGCACCATCAGGGCGCCGCCCCCTTTTGCAAAGGGGGCTATAGGTGCGCCGCTCAACGACCGGCAATGCCCAAACTACCCGGCGCACCATTATCGAACACCACCGGCGCACCAACACGCTGCAATTTGTCGCTGTCCACCTTGAACAGATGCAGCGAACGATCGTCCATGCTCTCGGCCAACACCGTCCTGGAATCCTCACCGAACGCCACACCCTGACTCCAAGCGCCGATCGTCGCCTCGTCCACGCGCCGCAACCGCCGGTTCTCGATCTTCAACAACACCAGCAAACTATTCGGTGAATAGAACGGATGATCCTTCGGCCGATTGCTCATGTTCTGCACGCCCGCCACCGCATAACGCCCGTCGGGCGAACACGCCACATCCTCCGGCGCCGACCCCACCGACACGGTATCGATCACCCGCGGCTTGGCGCCCGCGGTGTCGATCAGACTGACCGTATCGATATCGCCATTGCTTGCATCGGGAATGCCGAAGTTCGCCACCACCGCTAAACCGCTGTCCCCGCAGAACGCCGGCGTAAACGGAATCACCCCTGCGACCATGTCGCGAATCGCCGGCAGACGGATACGCTGGTTCTCCACCGCGTACAACGACACCCGATGGGCATCGGCCTGGGTCAGCAACAAACGCGTGCCGTCGGCCGAGAACGCCGCCGACAACGGGCCTTGGCCCGCAGCCAGCGTCTGCGTTTCGGCGATGGCGACCTTACCGTCGCGAATCGACAGCCACACCAGGGCGTTGCCGGGATTGGACGTCACCACCGCCATCGTGCCGGAGGGATGAAACTTCACCGCCGACGGCCGCACGCCCAACGCCAGCGTCTGAGTCACTCGCGGGGTTTTGCCGGACAGGTCGATCACCGACAAGGTTTGATCGTCGGCATAGCGCTTGGGATCGGCCGGATCCAGCCGCGTGGACGCCGCCACCAAGGCCAGATCGCCGCGCGCCGACACCGCCAGCGCCGCCGGGGGCCCCAGGTAACTGGTCGCCACCGCGACTTCGCCCAGCTTGCTCAGGCGGCCGTCGGCGAGTTTGAAGAACACCGCCGAGTCGCCCTTGGGCGCGGCCGGAATCGCGCCCTTACCGTCGACCAGAATCACCTTGGAATCCACCGCCACGCCGACCACCTGCGCGACGGCAGCCAGCGGCAGGCAGGCCAGTGCGAGAGCCAGCGGCAAGCTGCGTGCGTTCATCGGGGCGACTCCATCGGCGGAAACTCCGATCATCGGCAAGCGCGGCGCCGCCGGCCCCTGTCGAATGTCATGCCGAAGCGATCAGCGGTGCGACGACGTGCGCACCACTGCAGTCCTCGCGCACCGCCATCGTTCGACTGATGGGACTGTTCGTACGGCAGACCCCGCTGGCGCGCGCTCCGCGGCGGCCGTATGGTCTGACCCGGCGCCTTCCGCGCCGTTCGCCTCAGGAATCCCGATGACCGTCGCCAGCGTCCATGCCGTCACCCAAGCCACGCCGTACGTGGTGACCTTTCTCGACGACGGCGGCCACGCCTGGCAGGCCGACGAACCCGCCGAGCAAGGCGGCGGCGACAGCGCGCCCTCGCCCGAGCGCTTGCTGCTGTCCAGTCTGGGCGCCTGCACCGCGATCACCGTGCGCATGTACGCCGCGCGCAAGCAGTGGCCGCTGGCCGGGATGGAAGTCGCGCTGCGCTTCAATCCCGAAGGCAAACCGGCCGCCGGCACCGATATCGAACGCAAGATCGTGCTGCACGGCGAGTTGAGCGAGGAACAGCGCGAGCGCTTGCTGCAGATCGCCAACGCCTGCCCGATCCACAAGGTGCTGACCGGCGAGGTGCGCATCGCCACATCGCTCGATGCGGGCGGCGCTCAAGCCTGACCCACTCGGCCCGCTGCGCACTCCACCACCACCCGTCATTCCGGCGAAAGCCGGAACCCATTTTGATTTCGCTCGCCCGACTCGGCCAAAACCGTTCACCGACGACGCTTATCGTGCCGGCCGCGCGCCCTCGCCCGCGCCACACCGCGCAATCGCCCGCCCCGGCACCAAGGTCCACCCTCGCCGATTGGCATGGCCCATATGCTGGGTCTGCGTCGTATCGATACAAGCATCCAGCGCCACGTCCTGCACCAGCAACCAACGGTTCTGCGGCGATTCCCGCAGCCATTGCAAACCATGCTGCATCTGTTCGGGGAACTTGGTCTTGAAACCGAACTCGGCGACCTTGCGGTCGGCCATCAACAAGTTCTGTTCCCGCCACGCGACCAAACCCAACTCCGCATCCGCGCCGATGCGCCGGCCCACTTCGGTCATCAGCCCGCGCCCGGACGAAGAATCGTTGAGCAGCGGCGCCATCAACAAACCGAACACCACCCACAACCCGGTCAAGGTCGCCACCATCCCCGCCACCGCGCGCTTGCGCCGCGTCCACAGCAGGCAGGCCACGCCCCAGCTGCCGACCACGATGATGCTGGCGGCCAAGGCCTGCGACACGTCTTCCAGCGAACGCTCGGCGACGAAGCGCCGCTCGAAACCCGGATCGCCGAACCACATCGCCAGCCCGCCGCCGAGCAAGGCCAGCGACAACGCCGCGCTGAAGCCGAACGCGGTCCATTGCACGCCGCGCCGGCGCAGCAAGCCGGGCAGCAACGGCGCCAGCGCCAAAGCCAGCATCGGCAGCGCCGGCAGGATGTACATGTCGCGCTTGCCGTTGGGGATGCTGAAGAAAATCAGCACCAAGCCCCACCACGCCAGCGGCAACAGATAGCGTGGATCGCGCCGGCGCAGGCGCCGCCACCACGCCGGAATCGCCCACGGCAGCGCCAGCACCGTCGGTAGCCACATGGTCGGCATCACTTCCAGGAAGTACCAGACCGGCTGGCCGTGATCCCAGGACGCGCCGTAACGCTTGGCGGTCTGGCGCAGCAGGATGTCGTTGACGTAAGCGACGTAGTCCGGGCTCTGCCGGCCGACCGCGGCGATCAACATCGGAATCAGCCACACGCACGCCGCCGCCACGAACGCCAGCGGCCCCAGCCAGAATTTCGCCCGCGCCGCGTGCACCCGCACCGGCCAGCCGCGCAACGAGGCGATGCCGGCCGGGATCAGCATCAACAACGCGATCGCGCCGACGCCCTTGGTGATGGTGCCCAAACCCGCCGCCGCCCAGCCCAGCATCCACATCGGCCAATCGGGCTTGCGCTCGCGCGCGACGCCGAGCAGATGCCGCAACAGCCCGTAGTTGGCCAGGGTGATCCAGAACACCACCATCGGATCGATCTGGGCCTTCTTGGATTGCCAGGTGAACTGCATCGCGAACAGCAGCGCGTAACCGGCGTACAGCCCGACCCGGCGCGTCCACAAACGGCGGCCCAGATCGACCACGCACCACAAGGTGCCCATCGCCGCCAGGAACGAAGGCAGCAGGAACGCCACCCGCCAATTGCCGAACACGCTGTAGGCGAGGGCCTGCAACCACATGAACAACGGCGGCTTGTCCGAGTACAACTGCTGGCCGCGATGCGGGAACAGCCAGTCGCCGCTTTCGATCATCTGCTTGGCGACCAGCGCGAACCGCGGCTCATCGGCCGGCCAAGGGTCGCGCAGGCCCAGCCCGGCGCCGAGCACCAGCGCGGCGAGGGCCCAGAACAACAGCGTGTCGTTGCGTCGTATCGCCTGGTAGCGGCGGCCGTATTCGATCGTTTGCATGGCCGGGATGATAGCGGCCTCAATGTCGGATCGGCGTTACCCGGCCGGCCGCCGGTTTCGATGGCCGCGGGACCCGATCGCCCCGCGCGGCATGAACAACCCCTTCACGCCGTTCCCGGTCCCATCATCACCCAGACCTCCCCCGGGCCGCCCCCATGAAAAAACTGCGCAAACTCCTGCTCGTACTGCTGATCCTGGCGCTGTCGGGCATCGTGTTCCTGTACTGGCCCCTGTATCAGCGTTCGGTGCCGGCCGCCGGCAACGACAAGCCGGTGGACGTGGTGCTGATCGGCGGCGGCATCATGAGCGTGACCCTGGCCACGTACCTGCAAGAACTGCAGCCGGACTGGAACATCCAGTTGTACGAGCGCCGCGACGGCGTGGCCGAGGAAAGCTCGGACGGCTGGAACAACGCCGGCACCGGCCACTCCGGTTTCGCCGAACTCAACTACACCCCGCAGCTGGCCGACGGCAGCGTGGAGACCAAGCGCGCGGTCGAGATCGCCGAACAGTTCGAAATCGCGCGCCAGTTCTGGGCCCACCAGGTCGGCCTGGGCCGGCTGGGCCAGCCTTCGGACTTCATCAATCCCACCCCGCACATGAGCTTCGTCTGGGGCGAGGACAACATCGCCTACCTGCGCAAGCGTCGCGACGCGCTGGTCAAGAATCCGCTGTTCTACGGCATGGAGTATTCGGAAGATCCGGCGCAGATCCAGAAGTGGGCGCCGCTGCTGATGGAAGGCCGCGATCCCAAGCAGAAAGTCGCGGCCACGTACATGCCGCTGGGCACCGACGTCAATTTCGGCGTCATCACCCGCCAGCTCACCGCCGGCCTGCAACGCGCGCCGAATTTCCAGCTGCACCTGGGCAATGAAGTGACCGCGCTGCGCCAGAACGACGACAAGACCTGGAACGTCACGGTCAAGGCGCTCAAGTCCGGAACCGAATCGACGGTCAAGGCGCGCTTCGTATTCATCGGCGCCGGCGGCGCGGCGCTGAAGTTGCTGCAGCTGTCGGGCATTCCGGAAGCGCGCGATTACGCCGGCTTCCCGGTCGGCGGCCAGTTCCTGGCGTTCAAGGCGCCGGCCATCGCCGGCCGTCACGGGGTCAAGGCTTACGGCATGGCCGAAACCGGTTCGCCGCCGATGTCGGTGCCGCACCTGGACGCGCGCAAGCTCGACGGCAAGCCGGTGGTGTTGTTCGGCCCGTTCGCGCTGTACAGCACCAAGTTCCTCAAGCACGGCTCGTGGTTCGACCTGTACTCATCGGTGACGCACGACAACGTGGTCGAGATGCTCAGCGTCGGCGGCGAGAACCTGGACTTGCTCAAGTACCTGATCGGCCAGGCCCGCCTGGACGATGCCGACCGCCACACCGAACTGCTCAAGTATTTCCCCAACGCCAAGCGCGAAGACTGGACCCTGATCACCGCCGGCCAGCGCGTGCAGATCATCAAGCGCGATCCGGTCAAAGGCCCGGTGCTGCAGTTCGGTACCGAAATCGTCACCGACAAGGACCACACCCTGGCCGCGCTGCTCGGCGCCTCGCCGGGCGCGTCGACCTCGCCGCCGATCATGCTGGATCTGTTGGCCAAGGCGTTCCCGCAGCAGATGGACGCCGGCTGGCGCACGCAGTTGCAGACCATCGTCCCCTCGTACGGTCAGCGGCTCAACGACAGCGCCGAGCTGACCAACCGGATCCGCAAGCTGACCAGCGACGCCTTGCATCTGCCGTATCTGGACGTGCCGGTCGCGGCCGCGGCGACGCCGCAACCGGCGCCGGCGCAAACGCCGCCAGCCGAAACCAAGCAGCGCAACCAGAACGCCGAGCTGCAGTCGCTGTAATCGGCGACCCGCGCTAGACCGTGTCGGCGCCCGCGACGGGCGCCGACAGCAAACGCACTTCATCGCGCAGCCACTCCAGCGCCGCGCTCACGCTAGAACTGGGCGCGCGCTCGGCACGCGTGGCCAAGTGATACGTGTGGCCGGCCAACACCGGCCCGAACGGCTGCACCAGTTGGCCGGCGGCGAGTTCATCGCGCACCAGCGCCAGACTCAGCAGCGCCGCGCCCTGCCCCGCCACCGCGGCCTGGATCGCATGGCTTTCGTCGGAGAAACGCAGCTCGCCGCTGGGCGCGCTCCAGGGTAAGCCGGCCTGCGCGAACCAGTTTTCCCAGGTCGGGTTGAGCGGGTGGTGGCGCTTCCATTGGAAATGCACGATCGGCACCGATTGCAGATCCGCCGGCGTGCGCACGCCCAGGCGCGGATTGACCACCGGCGCGAAGTCGTCGGCGAACATCGCTTCGGTGACAAGGCCCGGATACGGGCCGCGTCCGTAACGCAGGGCGATGTCGACGCCGCTGCCGCTCAGGTCGACTGCGTCGTCGGAGGCGTGCAATTGCAGGTCGATGTCCGGATGCCGCGCGCGGAAACGCGCCACCCGCGGCATCAGCCATTTCGCGGTGAAAGCGGTGGTGGCCGACAAGGTCACCGCCGCGCGCTGCCGGGTCCGCGCCAGTCGCTCCAACGCCGCTTCGAACGCATCGAAGCCTTCGCGCAGCACCGGATACAACTGCGCGCCGGCCTCGGTGAGCGCGACCTTGCGCGCGCGCCGCTCGAACAAGGGCAGGCCCAAGGACTCTTCCAGGCCGCGGATCTGATGGCTGACCGCGGTCGGGGTGACCGCCAGCTCGCCGGCGGCGAGGCTGAAGCTGCCGTGGCGGGCGGCGGATTCGAAGGCCCGCAGGGCGGACAGGGGGAGGCGGCGGCGCATGGCGTTATAGATGAATTTTTCTCAGCTTATGCCTGACTATTTCGCGTTTGTCAAAGCGGCTTACCGAGCGCAATTTACTCACCACGCGAGGACATCTCGCCGACAAAACCCCTCGAAAAACTCATCTAAAGGAACACCGTCATGCTGCAGCGAGTCATCACCCAACCCGACCCGTACGAACCCTACCTGCTGTCGCAGGCGATCAAGTACGGCGACCTGCTGTACGTCTCCGGCCAGGCCGGCGCCGGCGCAGACGGCAAGATCGTCGACGGCGGTTTCCGCGCCCAGGGCGAGCAAGCCTTCGCCAACCTGCGCCGCGCGCTGGAAGCGGGCGGATCGAGCCTGAAGGACGTGATCAAGGTGACGATCTTCGTGACCGACATGGGCCACTTCCAGGACGTGGTCGAGCTGCGTCGCACGTTCTTCAGCGCGCCCTATCCCGCCGACACCATCGCCGAGATCAAGGCGCTGTACGACCCCAAGGCGATGATCGAAATCGAAGCGATCGCCGCAGTGAGTTCGGCCGCCTCCGCCGGGAGCCGCTGAGATGAGCGCCGAGCCGCGTCGCGAGGCATCGGCCTCGCCCTTGTTCGATCCCTTGCGCGTGGCCGGCCTGAGCTTGCGCAACCGCCTGGCGGTGGCGCCGATGACCCGGGTCAGCGCCAGCGCCGACGGCCTGCCGAGCGCGCGCATGGCCGAGTACTACGCCGCCTTCGCCGAAGGCGGCTTCGGCCTGGTGATCTCGGAAGGCATTTATCCCGACAAGGCTTACGCCCAGGGTTACGAGTTTCAGCCGGGCTTGGCCGACGACGCGCAACGCGACGCGTGGCGACCCGTGGTCGACGGTGTGCACGCGCACGGCGGCCGCATGATCGCCCAGCTGATGCACGCCGGCGCGCTGTCGCAGTACAACCGTTATCGCGAGCAGACCCGCGGGCCCTCGGCGATTCGTCCCGTCGGCAAGCAGATGGTGTTCTACCGCGGCGAAGGCGAGTACCCGATACCGGTCGCCATGAGCGATGAAGAGATCGCCGAAGCGGTGCGCGGTTTCGCCGAAGCGGCCGTGCGTGCGCGCGAGGCCGGGTTCGACGGGGTGGAATTGCACGGCGCCAACGGTTATCTGCTCGATCAGTTCCTCACCGAAGGCGTGAACCTGCGCGAGGACGGTTATGGCGGCGATCTGCAACGGCGTTTGCGACTGATCGTCGAAACGGTTACGGCGGTGCGCGCGGCGGTCGGTGCGGACTTCCCGCTCGGCGTGCGCATCTCGCAAGGCAAGGTCAACGACTTCACTCACAAGTGGAGCGGTGGCGTCGACGCGGCCGCGGTGGTGTTCGGCACCTTGGGCGAACTTGCGATCGATTATCTGCACACCACCGAGTTCGAGGCGTGGCAGCCGGCGTTCGGCAGCGGGCCGAGTTTGGCTGCGTTGGCCAAGCGGCATTCGGGGTTGCCGGTGTTCGCCAATGGGTCGTTGCATGTCGGCGATGAAGCGGCGGGGCTGTTGCGGCGTGGCGAGGCGGACCTGGTGACGTTGGGCCGTGGTGCGCTGACGCATGCGGATTGGCCGGCGCGGTTGATGCGCGGGTTGCCGCGTGAGGAGTTCAATCGCGAGGTGCTTTCGCCGCTGGCGGATTTGCGTAATGCGGATCGGGTGATGGGGATGGCGCGTGGGTTTGAAGCGGCGTCGGTTTGATGGGGTTGCGTGCCCTCACCCCAACCCTCTCCCGCAAGCGGGAGAGGGAGCTCAGCCCTTCTCCCGCTTGCGGGAGAAGGTGGCCCGAAGGGCCGGATGAGGGCGCGCGAACTACAACGCCCCGCGCGACTCAACCCCGCGGCATAAAACGAGCAAACTCAGGCTGCGCCACCCAGGACTGGAAATTCACCGTCCCCAACCAAGCCTCCCCTTCCGGCACCAACGTGTCGTGCTCCAACTCCGCCCCGAAATACCGTGCCTGCGCATCGGCAATCACCTCGCGCGGATCCTGCACAACACGCATGAACCGCCGCGCCAACTCCGCCAACGACTCCCGCTCAGGCCCCGCGATCTCAACGATGCCATTAGCCGGCGCCCGCATCGCCAACCGCGCGACCGCCTCGGCCACATCCTGCGAAGCGATCGGCTGAATCAACGCCTGCGGCAACCGCACCGCCGCGCCATCGGCGCCGGACTGGACGATGCCCGGCAGAAACTCGAAAAACTGAGTCGAGTGGACGATGGTGTAAGCGATGCCCGAATCGCGGATCAACCGCTCCTGCGCGCTCTTGGCGCGGAAGTAACCGCTGGCGGACAACTTCTCGGTCCCCACCACCGACAGCGCCAGATGATGGCCGACGCCGGCCTTCGCCTCGGCCGCCAACAGGTTCCGGCCGGCGGTCTGAAAGAACTGCATCGCCGCAGCGTCCTCGAACGACGGCGAATTGGCCAGATCCACCACCACGTCGGTGCCGGCCATCGCCGCATCCAGACCTTCGCCGGTCAGGACGTCGACACCCGTCGATGGCGCCGCCGCAAGCGCCTCATGCCCCTGCTCGCGCAAGCGCGCCACCACCTTGCTGCCGATCAGTCCGGTACCGCCGATAACCACGAATTTCATGTTGAGCCTCCAAGGGCGTGGGTACAAAAAGCAACAGGGTGAAAACAGATTCAGCGCGAGCCCGACCGCCGCGGCCGCCACAATGGCCGCATATGCGACCGCGTCAGCGCCCGGCCGCGCTCAACGTGTTCGCGGCAACTGCGCGGCGACTGGCCGATCCATCGGGCGATGTCGTCGTAGCCGATCGCGAACACCTCATGCAGCACGAACGCCGCGCGCGTTTGCGGCGGCAGCGCGCTCAACGCGAGCAGGAACTCGGACCAAATGCGATCGGCGTTCGCTGGCGTCTCATCGGCGGGGGCAACGCAGTCGGGGCTCTTCATAGTTCCAGGTCGCGGCAGCGGGCCCGTCTGTGACAGACCCGGCGTTATCCGACTCGATCGCGCCGAACGGTCCGGCGATGTCACAGCCGCGGACGCTGATCCGTCCATGCTTAGGTAAACCATCCCGCACATCCCAACGGAGCATCCGCCATGAGCCAACGTCTCGATTTCCAGCAGCAATCCCCGGAACTGTTCAAGAAGCTGATCGAATTCAGCATGACGCTGAAGAAATCCTCGATCGAGCCGTCGATCCAGTACCTGGTGTCCCTGCGCGCCTCGCAGATCAACGGCTGCGCGTTCTGCGTCGACATGCACGTCAAGGAAGCCACCATCCACGGCGAACGCCCGCTGCGCCTGCACCATCTGGCCGCGTGGCGCGAATCCACCCTGTTCGCCCCGCGCGAACGCGCCGCGCTGGCCTGGACCGAAGCACTGACCCAACTGGCGCCGCAGGGCGTATCGGATGAGGTGTACGACAAGGTGCGCACCCAGCTGTCGGAGAAAGAAATCTCCGATCTGACCTATGCGGTGATGTCGATCAACGCCTGGAACCGGGTCAACATCGCCTTCCGCGCCGTGCCCGGCACCCAGGACAAGGCCTTCGGCCTGGACAAGGCGCAACTGTCCTGAGCCCGAGCGCGCCGAGCGTTGCGCTATCGATGCGCAACGCTTTCCCCCGCCGTCCATCGCGACGGCCAACATCGGAGTCCGTCATGCGAATCGCCCCCGCTTTGAGCCTGCTCGCCCTGTTGTGCTCCGGCGCCGTCGCCGCCCACGGCGCGCATCCCGCCGCCGCCGCGGCCGCGCCGCCGCCCAGCGCCAAAACCGTCGCCACCCAGGCCTTGCCCGAATACCCCGGCAAGGAACTGGTCCTGCTCGAAGTCGAGTTCCCGCCCGGCGGCGCCGACCCGGTGCACCGCCACGACGCCCACGCCCTGGTCTACGTACTGGAAGGCTCGATCGTGATGGGCGTGGCCGGCGGCCCGGAAGTCACCCTGACCCCGGGACAGAGCTTCCACGAAGGCCCCAACGACGTGCACACGGTCGGTCGCAACGCCAGCAAGGACAAACCGGCGAAGTTCCTGGCCTTTCTGTTGAAGGACATCGGCAAGCCGGTCTCGCTGCCGGCGCCGTAAGCGCAGCCGCGGCGGCATCCGGCGGACGGCCCACGTTCGCCGGATGCCCGCCCTGTCGCCGCGCTTGTCAAAGCCGTGCCGATCGGATCAGGCTTGTCACAACCCCGCCTCCTGCATCGACTTGATACCCATGGAAGGCGCCACTCACCTGTTCACCCGACTGCGCCCGCGCCTGCTGGGCGTGGCCTATCGCATGCTCGGCTCGCTGGCCGAGGCCGAAGACGTGGTCCAGGACGTCTGGCTGGGCTGGAACGACGCCGATCCGGACCGGATCGACGATGCCGAAGCCTGGCTGGTGGTCGCCGCCACCCGCCGCGCCATCGACCGCCTGCGCCGCGCGCGCGCCAGCCGCGAGCACTACGTCGGCATCTGGTTGCCCGAGCCGATCCTCAGCGACCACGCCGACACGCCGGAGACGCTGCAAGAAACCTCCAGCGATTTGTCGATCGCGTTCCTGACCGTGCTGGAACGGCTGGCGCCGGAAGCGCGCGCGGCGTTCCTGCTGCGCGAAGTGTTCGACGTCGACTACGCCGACATCGCCAAGACCCTGGACAAGAGCGAAGCCGCCTGCCGCCAGATCGTTCACCGCGCCAAGACCCAATTGCGCGAAGAACGCCCGCGCTATGCGGTATCGGCGCAAGCCCATCGACGGCTGATGCAGCGCTTCGCCCAAGCCTGGTCCGCCGGCGACCTGGCGGCGATGAAAGCGATGATGGCCGAATCGGCGACCCTGGTCGGCGACGGCGGCGGCTTCGTCACCAGCTTCCCTAAACCGATGGTCGGCGGCGCGCGCATCGCCCAGTTGTTGTTCGCGTGTACGTTGCGGCGCAAGCACGAACTGCGCCTGCGACTGGTCGCGATCAACGGCCGCGTGGGCGTACTGCGTTATTTCGGCGATGAACTGGAATCGGCGCAGACCTACGACACCGACGGCGAGCGCATCGTGCGGGTGCAGGTGCAGCGCAATCCGGAGAAGTTGCGCAGGATTGCGGCCGATGCGGCTTTGTCGGCGGACGAAATGCACTGACCGCTGTCGCAGCGGACCGGCTGTCTAGAACGGTCAGTCGGGCGGCAGCGCCACGTGCTGCTGCGTCAGGCCACGAAACCCGGCGGTGCCCGAAAACCGCCAAGCTCCTGTGCGATCAACCGCGCGACTTCAATCGTGGTCCGATCGCCGTACTCCGGCCCGATGATCTGCAATCCGATGGGAAGCCCATCGCGCGACAACCCGGCGGGAAACGCGGTGCTCGGCAAATAGGCGACGGTCGCCAGGCCTACCCAGAAGTAGTGCTCGTAATGCGAAGTCGACGCCGCATCGACGGCGAGCACTCGCTCGTGCTTGGGCCGGTGATCGTGTTCGTAGGCGGTCGTCGCGGAGATCGGGCAGATCACCACATCCCAATCGTCGAAGAACGCACGCCACTGCAGCCGGCAGCGGGTGCGCGCTTCATCGTGGTCCAGCCAGCTTCGATGATCCAGCACCCGGGCGCGCATCAGCACCGCCAGCGGCGACTCGTCGTCCGCATCGAATTGCGCGGCCGCCGACCGGGCTGCGGAATAGTAGTCGTCAGGGAGATTGACCAGCCCCGCCGACGCCAACAGGTTCAGATAGGTGTTGTGCGATTGCGCTGGCGAGAAGTCGGGACGCGCCGAATCGGAAACTATTGCGCCGGCGCGGGCGAGCGCTTGCCCGACTTGCTGCACGCGGTCGGATATCTCCACGCCGGTCGCGACGAAATCCTGCCGCGGCCAGATCGCAACGCGCAGGCCGCGCAAGCGCTGCGTCTTCGCCGGCGGAAGCGTCAACTTCCAGGCCGGCGAGCGAAACCGGTCGGCACCGGCGACGGCGTCCAACGCCAGTTGCAAATCTTCCGCGCTTCGACCCATCGGCCCAACCACATTCAGGTCCGGCGCGGACAACACGCCGAGTGGGTTGTGTCCCAGCGTCGGGACGATTCCGTAAGTGGGCTTGTGCCCGTACACGCCGCAGAAATGCGCCGGATTCCGGATCGAGCCGCCGATATCGGAAGCGAATTCCAGGCCGGTCAAACCGGCCGCGAGCGCGGCAGCGGACCCGCCGGACGATCCGCCCGGCGTCCTGCGCGTGTCCCAAGGATTGTGCGTGGTTCCGTAAACCTCGTTGTAGCTCTGCCAATCCCCAAGCCGCAGCGCGACGTTGGTTTTGCCGATGACGTGAGCGCCGGCCGACTTCAGCCGCTCGACCGCCGTTGCATCGTTCACGGCGATGTTGTCCCGGTGCTCCGGCACGCCCCAGGTCGTCGGCAAACCGGAGACGTCGAAGGCTTCCTTGATCGTCATCGGCACGCCGTGCAGCGGTCCCGGCCGGTGTCCGCGGGCCAGCGCCTCATCGGACGACTTCGCTGCTTGCAGGGCGCGTTCGAAATCCCTCACGACGACCGCATTCAACTGCCGGTCGAATTTCTCGATTCGCTCGATGTAGTACCGAGTCAGTTCCAGCGAGCTGATTTGCTTGCGCCGAATCAGCTGTGCCAATTCGGTCGCCGACGAAAAAGCCAGCGTTTTCGCTAAGGGGCCGTCTGACGTATCAGGAAACTCAGGCCCGGAAATCGGATTCACCATCGCCCTGCCTTCAGGTCGAGATCTTCAATCAGGGACGCCGCCTCCCCCGAGCGCTTGCTTACCTGCCCTGCAACGAATGGCCGGTCCCGGTCTGCGGCCGCCCGGACATCACGCCTTCGATCCATTCCCGGTAGTGGCTCAAGCGGACGTTGCAATTGATTTGACCATAGCGCCCGGGCCTGGCGGTCACCACGTTGCCTTGGGCGAATTTCCAGGAAGCCAGACCGATCAACGACCTCAGACCGTCGTCCTCGACGAGCACAGGGCCGCCGCTGTCCCCGTTCCCGAACGTTCCTTCCAGCGGCAGGGCCGAAGCGGGCTCATCGAACACATAGCAAAACCATCGGCCATTGCTGCTGGTGATTTTATTGAATGCGTGGCGAAGTTCCGTCCGATTCGGACCTTTGGGATCGTGCCCATCGGCGCCGGTGCCGGTAGCGCCTTTCCCCACGATCTCGACGATCCGGCCCGGCTCGCCGACGCCTTTGTAGATCGCGGTGGAAGCGACATCCGTCACCGGCTGAGCCAACTCGATCAATGCGACATCGTCGGACGAGGCCAGAAACACCACGATCAGCATCGCCTCGCCACTGGCCATCGCCGGATCGATCAGCGCTTGCGGCAGCGTCTTGTAACCGGGATGCACGACGACTCGCTCCACATCCCTGGAGACACCGCCGACAAGCACCTGCTTGAGCTCGGTGTGCGCGGGGATCGTATGAGCGGCAGTGACGACCCACTTGGGAGCGATCAACACCCCATGCCCCTCACCGGGCATATCGACGAGCGCGGGAAACTCGGCGGCTGCAATCCGGTACTTCGCGTCGTCGACGTCGTGCCGAATAACGATGGCACCGGCAACCGATGGCAACGCCAGGAAGAATATGAGCAACAACGATCGGATCATGCTGGATGCCTCGCAGGGGCCTGGCCGGCCGACGGCCGAACCCTGGAACCGGGTCATACGATCGGGCCGCAGCGCACCGCGCCGAACGCCATCGCTTCGATGCGCCTGAATCTTAAATCCGCCCGGCCCGGCCAACAACAGAACCCATTGTCGCATCGCCATCCAGCTCCAGGCCGACGCCTGCGGCGGAGCAGATGCGCTGCGTCGACAAGGAAATGGGGCTCCGCGGAGCCCCATTTCGGTATCAACCACTTCGTAGATGCTCTTACCGGCCGCGAGCTTTCTCAGAAGGCGCTACCACCCCAAGAGCGCAAGCCCGGTCCTGCGCTATTTCGACCCGGCGCCGCCGCAGCAGGCGATACGGGTCGTTGCTGATGTTGTCGCTGAGACTGGCGATTTCGATCGGCCGCTTATTGGTAACGCGCAACAACGAAGGCCGTCGGCGAATTGCCGTAACCCGCCACAACGATCTTGCCGTCGCTTTGCAGCGCAAGCCCTTGAACCGCCGCGTTCGCGCTGCCGACGGCGGTGGCGACAGGCCCGAAGCTGGTGTCCTGGTTGCCGTACGAGTCGTAGCGATTCAAGGTCAACTGGCGGTAGCTGCCCACGATGGAATAGCCGCCGACCACGATGCCTCCGTTGGCGTCGATGGCGACGTCGCTGCCGATCGCATCGCCGCTACCGATGGCGGTAAGCACTTTGCCGGTGCCGGAGCCGAAGTAGCTGTCGAGCGCGCCGGTGCTGGTGTAACGCACGGCGGCCATTCGGTAGGAGCCGCCGCTGGCGCTGTTGGCGTAGCCGGCGGCGACGATGTTGCCGTCGCTTTGAATCGCCAGCGAAGTGGCGATGGCTGAGTTGCCGGAGAAGGTGCCGCCCACATTGGTCAGCACTTTGCCGCCGGTACCGAACGTGGTGTCCAGCGCGCCCTTAGTGGTGTAGCGCGTCAACGCGAAGACAGTGCCGCCGCTCGACGCGTAACCCGCCAACACCGGCTTGCCATCGGCCTGGATGGCCAGGCCGTTGGCGAAGGCCGAGCCGGTGCCCACCGTCGTGGTGATGCTGCCCGAACCGCTGCCGAAGCTGTAGTCCAGGCCGCCGCTGCTGGTAAGCCGCGCCAGGGCGAAGCCGTTGCCGGCATAACCCGCCACCCAGATCGAACCGCCCTGGACGGCGACGGCGGTGGCTTCCGAAGCGCCCGCGTAGAAATTGACGGTGGCCTTGCCCGCGCTGCCGAAGCTCGCATCCAGCGAACCATCGGTGTTGTAGCGATAGACCGTGAAGTTGCGGGTGGAGGTGAAGTTCGGGCACGAGGTGCCTGCAACGACGATCTTGCCATCGGCCTGCAGGGCCAGCGCGCGCGCCTGCCCCGGGCAACTGCCCGACGGCGTGGTGTTGACCTTGCCGGTGCCGTTGAAGCTGGTATCCAGCGCGCCGCTGGCGGTGTAACGCGCCAGCACGAACTCGCCGAGCGCGCTCTGCCCGGCGGCGACGATCCGCCCGTCGGGTTGGACCACCACCCGGGCGGCGGCACCGTAGTAGCCGAATGCGGTGGAAGCGACGCCCGCCGAACCGAACGTAGGATCCAGCGACGCGGCCTGTGCGGACGCTGCGAATGCGCCGATAGCGCTGAGGGCGATGCCGAACGAAAGCTTCATCTTGTTGTTGATCACTGCTTGCTCTCCTTGTTGCAGGTGGTCGAATCCATTTGAAGCTCAATTCACCGTCGCTCGCTCTGTAGCGGCGGTGCGCTGAGTGGGTAGAACTTCGAAAGCGGCCGCGAGGTTGGCATGGCGTGCCAAAGGCATCGGCGCGTGAGCACAGGCATCGCGCCAGTAGTGGCGCAACGAAGTGCGAGTCGACCTAAGGCATCAGCAGACCGTTGTTGGCGGCTGCCCCGTCGGCATCTTCGGGCCGCTGTGTGACAACGCACGACGCCGCTGGCGAAGCCGTAGACAGGGGAGAGGTTCATCAGACAAGGCCATTTCCCCAAACGCTCCAGGCGCGGCCTGCCGAAGCGTAGGCCGCAATTTGTCGTGACGGATAAGTTTCAACGCGCGCAAGCCGGCACCGCCATTGCCTCTGCGGCAGATACCAAACTCATGATCGACGACGGGTCGTCCGCGCTTACCAAGAAGGTTTCGCCCGCCAGACGCAGCACCCCGCTGCTCTGTTTCCCCGTCCGGGACATGCTTATGTGTGCGGTGGCCCCGCAACCCCCAGCTTCTGCGCGAACGTTTGCCATCCCCTTTTGTCTATTGTGCCTCACGCGAATCTCCGTCGTTGAGACGTTACGGAGACATGGGACACCTGGACCGGGCTTTCGTAGCCATCACGGCCCGCGGGGACGGAAGCAATAAAAAAAAGAGGCTCCGGAGAGCCTCTTTTTCATTCTTGCGATAGCTGGTCGCCTAAGCCCGCGCTTATGCGCAGACCCCGCTCAACCGCACTTGGAATACCCGCAGTTCAAGCAGGTAGCGCAGCCGTCCATCAACACCAACGCCTTGGTACTGCACTTATGGCAGACCGTAGCCGAAGGCGGGAACGAAGCGCCGTCGCCGGTCACGGCGACGTCTTCGTTGCGCGGTTCGACCACGACGATCTTGGCCGAAGGGCTTACGTCAGAGTTTTTTTTTGCGCCGCGCTGCTCGTAGGCGGCGCGCTTCTCGGCGATCAGCGCGCGCTGGGCGTCGCTCATCTCCGGGTCGTGGATCATGCCGATCGACTTGAGGTGGTCTTCGACGATGGCGCCCATTTCGGCGACCAGCGAGGGCATGTACACGCCGCCGGCCTTGAAGTAGCCGCCGCGCGGGTCGAACACCGCCTTCATTTCATCGACCAGGAAGGTCACGTCGCCGCCCTTGCGGAACACCGCCGACATGATGCGGGTGAGCGCCACGATCCACTGGAAGTGGTCCATGTTCTTGGAGTTGATGAAGATCTCGAACGGGCGGCGCGATTCGTGTTCGGTGCCGGCGTTGAGCACGATGTCGTTGATGGTCACGTACAAGGCGTGCTCGAACAGCGGCGATTTGATCTTGTAGGTCGAGCCGATCAGGATCTCGGGGCGTTCGATGCGTTCGTGCATCTGGATGACGTTGTCGACCGGGAGCTCCTCTGCCTTTACGGACACGGCGCTGGCTGCGGCGGCCTTTGCGGCTTCCTTGGCCTTGTCTTCCGGGGTAACGACGCTGTAGCCCTTGATTTTCTTTTCGATCTTGACGGCCATGGGCCCGACTCCTACTGCGGTGCTTGTTCTTGTGTGGGGTGGTGCGGGTGCGGGGCGCGGCCCTCACCCTAGCCCTCTCCCGCGAACGGGAGAGGGAATAGCAGGCTGCGATTAACGCTTCGCGGCTTTCTTGGCGGCTTTCTTGGCGGCTTTCTTGGCGGCTTTCTTGGCCGGCGCCTTCTTGGCGGCGGCCTTCTTCACCGCTTTCTTGGCGGCCTTTTTCGCCGGCGCCTTCTTCGCCGCTACTTTCTTGGCGGCTTTCTTGGCGGTCTTCTTCACCGCCTTGCCCGCCGCCTTCACCGCTTTCTTGGCGGCTTTCTTCGGCGCG
Organism: Pseudomonas sp. CGJS7; assembly: GCF_036961695.1. Classification (NCBI taxonomy): domain Bacteria; kingdom Pseudomonadati; phylum Pseudomonadota; class Gammaproteobacteria; order Pseudomonadales; family Pseudomonadaceae; genus Pseudomonas; species Pseudomonas sp. CGJS7. The sequence goes on from NZ_JBAMDI010000044.1 coordinate 52,008, forward strand.
GCTTTCTTGGCGGCCTTCTTCGCCGCCTTCTTGGCCGGCTTCTTGCCGGTGGCCTTGGCCTTCAGCGCGGACGCTTCTTTCTTGGCCTTGGCGCTGGCGCTGGCAAGCTTCTTCTTGGCCGTGCCGACCGCCTTCTTGGCGGCCTTGCGGGCCTTGGTCGCGGTCTTCTTGACCGAGGCCACGGCGCCTTCGGCGCGGCTGGCGATGGCGCTGCCGATGTTGGAGGCGGTTTCTTTCACGTTCTCGGCGGCCTGGGTCAGGGTTGCCGTCACTCCATTACCGTTGCTCATGATGCCCTCCTGGTGGGCGATTTCTAATGGCGGTACGCGTGGCTAGGTGCAGCAATCGGGGTGTTGCCGGAGTGATGCTATACCCGCGGCGCGCGAGAAACACAGTGGCCGCTCATACCGATTCGCATCCGGGAGATTCGTCGCGGTTGTCGGCGCATCGGCCCGGACCTCGCTGTCCGGGCGACGGCGGCGAAGACGGTCGCCGTGCCGCGGGGTTCGACCCGGTCGGGCGGGCCGCGCCGGCCCCGGCAGGCGCCGGGACGGCACGGCGCGCGCGCCGTCAGAACTTGCCGTAATAGCCTTCTTTCAGCGCGTCGAACAGGTTGGCGGCGGTGTGCATCTCGCCGTCGTATTCGATCTGCTCGTTGCCCTTGACCTCGAGCACGCTGCCGTCTTCCAGTTCGAAGCGGTAGGTGGTGTTCTCCAGGTCCGCTTCCTTGACCAGCACGCCCTGGAAGGCGGCCGGGTTGAAGCGGAAGGTGGTGCAGCCCTTCAGGCCCTGCTCGTGGGCGTAGCGGTAGATGTCCTTGAAGTCCTCGTACGGGTAGTCCGTGGGGACGTTGGCGGTCTTGGAGATCGAGCTGTCGACCCACTTCTGCGCGGCGGCCTGGACGTCGACGTGTTCCTTCGGGGTGATGTCGTCGGCGGCGATGAAGTAGTCGGGCAGGCGCGCGTCGGCTTCTTCGCTGAACGGCATCGCCTTGGCGTTGATCAGTTCGCGGTAGGCCAGCAGCTCGAAGGAATAGACGTCGACCTTTTCCTTGGACTTCTTGCCTTCGCGGATCACGTTGCGGCTGTAGTGATGGGCGAAGGACGGCTCGATGCCGTTGGAGGCGTTGTTGGCCAGCGACAGCGAGATGGTGCCGGTCGGCGCGATCGAGCTGTGGTGGGTGAAGCGGCTGCCGATGTCGGCCAGTTCCTCGACCAGCTCCGGCGCGACTTCGGCCACCCGCTGCATGTAGCGCGAGTACTTGGCGTGCAGCACCTTGCCCGGGATCTCCTGGCCGACCTTCCAGCCGTCGGCCTTCATCTCAGGACGCTGGCGCAGCATCTGCGCGGTGACCTCGAAGCGCTCCTCCATGATCGGGGCGGCGCCCTTTTCCTTGGCCAGCGCCAGGCCCATTTCCCAGCCGGCCACGGCCATTTCGCGGGCGATGCGCTCGGTGAACTCGCACGACTCCTTGGAGCCGTACTTCATCTTGAGCATGGTCACGGTGCTGCCCAGGCCGAGGAAGCCCATGCCGTGGCGGCGCTTGCGCATGATTTCTTCGCGCTGCTGCTGCAACGGCAGGCCGTTGACCTCGACCACGTTGTCGAGCATGCGGGTGAACACGCGCACGACTTCCTTGTATTCCTCCCAGTCGAACTCGGCCCGGTCGGTGAAGGCGTTGCGCACGAACTTGGTCAGGTTGACCGAACCCAGCAGGCAGGCGCCGTACGGCGGCAGCGGTTGTTCGCCGCAGGGGTTGGTGGCGCGGATGGTCTCGCACCACCAGTTGTTGTTCATCTCGTTGACGCGGTCGATCAGGATGAATCCGGGCTCGGCGTAGTCGTACGTCGAGACCATGATCATGTCCCACAGGTGCCGCGCGCGGATGTGGCCGTAGATCTTGCAGGCGACCAGGCCGTCTTCGCGCACGATGTAATTGCGCGTGGTCGGCCAGTCGCGCCAGACCACTTGTTCGGGGTTGTCCAGCTCGACGTCCAGGCGCTCTTTGACGTTGACCGGGAACACCAGCGGCCAGTCGGCGTCGCTCTTGACCGCTTCCATGAAGCCGTCGGTGATCAGCAGCGACAGGTTGAACTGGCGCAGGCGGCCGTCTTCGCGCTTGGCGCGGATGAAGTCCTTCACGTCGGGGTGGCTGACGTCGAAGGTGCCCATCTGGGCGCCGCGGCGGCCGCCGGCCGAGGACACGGTGAAGCACATCTTGTCGTAGATATCCATGAAGGACATCGGACCGGAGGTGTAGGCGCCGGCGCCGGCGACGAACGCGCCGCGCGGCCGCAGGGTGCTGAATTCGTAACCGATGCCGCAACCCGCCTTGAGGGTCAGGCCGGCTTCGTGGACCTTCTCCAGGATGCCGTCCATCGAGTCTTCGATGGTGCCCGAGACGGTGCAGTTGATCGTCGAGGTGGCCGGCTTGTGTTCCAGCGCGCCGGCGTTGGAGGTGATGCGGCCGGCCGGGATCGCGCCGCGGCGCAGGGCCCAGGCGAAGCGCTCGTACCAGTACTGCTGCTTCTCGGCGTTGGGCTCGGCGTCGGCCAGAGCGCGGGCTACTCGCAGATAGGTGCCGTCGATATCGGCGTCTACCGCTTCGCCGCTCTTGGTCTTGAGGCGGTATTTCTTGTCCCAGATGTCCTGGGACGCGGGCTGCAGGGCGATCTCTTGCTCTGCCGCCGGGTTCTTGACCGCCTCGAGGCGCACGGTGCTCATGCCTGTTTCATCTCCTTCAATTGGCGGCGGGCCGTTGGGTTGCGCCCGCCGCCGGTGGTTTCTTTTTTGTACGAGGTAATCGGGGTGTATCTGGGGTGGTGCGGTGCAGCGATGGAGCGGTGGAACCGGTAATCGGGACGATCTATTTGTGTCCCGCTTCGGACTTGGCTACCCACATGTTGTGTATCGAGTCAGGTGTGTAGGAACCGTCGCGGGTCTTGCAGCCTGCGCCGGACCGGGGCCCGGAGCGGGGATTTCCAGCCGCCGTCAGCCCCCCGCCGACGACGATGCACACGGTCGCGCTGAAGACGCGCCGCGTGCGGCCGAATTGAATGAGTTGAGGTTCGCGTCCGCTCTCGCCATGAGCCCGCTCACTTCTAAGGAGACGCTGAGACCATCCCAAGCTGAACCCCTACGCTTGGGCTCCCTCTGTGAAACCAACCACTAGATGTTGTGGCCCCGCAGGGAACTCAAGCTACGCCCGGCTTTCCTGGAAGTCAACGGCTTGTTGATGACTATCACGCTTTTTGCGTCGTAGTCCTGTCACAGATTGTCGATCCGGTATGCACTTCGACACTGCCGCGAAACTGACCGCGCCGCGCCCCATCCGCTCGCCCACGGCACTTCGGCGCCGGGCTGCGCGCGGACACTTCATCGGCTATTTATTGCCGGTCTCCGACACTGGCCGCGGACGCTGCTGAACCGATCGCGGCGGCCGCGGTCCAAACTGCTCGCGCAGCGGAGCTTGATCGCGGCGCCGATCGCCACGATCTGAACAGGTAGCGGGCCGGGGGACGGCCGCGATGTCCGCCCTCCGCTTCGATCGCCGTCTCATCGCAAGTCCGCTCCACCGCCCTGCCCCTGTGCTCCTTCAACACTCACCCGGAACCGCAAAGCGATGCGCCCCTTGCCGACCCTGCTGACCCTTGCCCTGGCCGCCGCTTTCGGCGGTTTCGCCGCCACCGCGATCCGCGACGGATTGCAGGCCCCGGCGCAGGCCTCGCCGGCCGCCGCGGCGGTGCTGCCGCTGCCGACCACCGCCGCGTTGCCGGCCTCGGTCGGCGGCCAGACCCTGCCCTCGCTGGCGCCGATGCTGGAGAAGGTCACCCCGGCGGTGGTCAGCGTGCACACCAAGCAGACCGTGCGCATCCGCAACCCGTTCGCCAACGACCCGTTCTTCCGCCGCATGTTTCCCAACATCCCGCAGGAGCGGATCAACGAGTCGCTGGGCTCGGGCGTGATCATCGACGCCAAGAACGGCTACGTGCTTACCAATCACCATGTGATCGAAGGCGCCGACGAGGTCTCGGTGACCCTGGCCGACGGGCGCACGGTCAAGGCCGAGTTCATGGGCTCGGACCCGGACACCGACGTGGCCTTGATGCGGATTCCGGCGCAGAACCTCAGCGCCATCGCCCTGTCCGATTCGGACTCGCTGAAGGTCGGCGATTTCGTGGTCGCGGTCGGCAACCCGTTCGGGATCGGCCAGACGGTGACCTCGGGCATCGTCTCGGCGGTCGGCCGCAGCGGCCTGCGCGGGCTGGGCTATCAGAACTTCATCCAGACCGACGCCTCGATCAACCCGGGCAATTCCGGCGGCGCGCTGGTCAACCTCAACGGCGAACTGATCGGCATCAACACCGCCAGCTTCAATCCGCAGGGCAGCATGGCCGGCAACATCGGCCTGGGCTTCGCCATTCCGGTGAATCTGGCGCGCAACATCAAGGACCAGTTGATCGCCAACAACGGCGTCGTGCGCCGCGGCACGCTGGGTCTGGAGACGCAGGACGTGACCCCGCAGTTGGCCGCCGCGCTCAAGCTGGGCGAACCGCGTGGCGCGCTGGTCTCGCGCGTGTTCGCCGGCAGCGCCGCGGCCGCGGCCGGGCTCAAGCCGGGCGACGTGATCCTCGGCGCCAACGGCCAGCGTCTGGACGGGCGCGATGCGTTGCGCAATTTCGAAGGCCTGCAATCGATCGGCAGCAAGATCGCGCTGGACGTGCGCCGCGACGGCCAGGCGCTGCAACTGAACGCGAGTCTGCGCGAACAACCCAAGTCGATCGCCGGCACCGAACTCGATCCGCGCCTGGCCGGCGCGACCTTCGGCGAACTGCCCGAACGCCTGCGCCAATCGGGCTTGTCGGGCGTGGTGGTGGAAAGCGTGACCCGCGGCAGTCGCGCGGAAGCCAACAATTTGCGCAAGGACGACATCGTTCTTGCGGCCAGCAGCGGCGAATTCGACGATCTTCCCGGCTTCCGCGCGAGCTTCACGCGCGCTCCGGCACAGTTGATCCTGCGCATCCGCCGCGGCAACAACGGCGGCGATGTGCGAATGCAGTAACCGCGGCGACGCGCGCGGACCGTTACTATCCACCCGTCGTCGGTCGTAGCGAATGCTGCGACCTCAGCGCCTCACCCGGCGCGTTCGGCTCACCCCCGTCGAAGGCCGGCCACGTCCGGCCCCTCGGCGACCCGCTCGAACCCTGGACTCGTTCAGCGGTTCATCCATGCAGCACGGAGGAACACCCGATGACCCCTACCTCGACCGACGCCATCAAGAGCAACCTCGGCGAAGCCGGCAGCCACCTCAAGCAAGCCGCCAGCGACGCGGGCGACGCGATCCGTAGCGCCGCTGGCGTGGCCGGCGAAGAACTCAAGATCGGCAAGGCCAACGTCAAGTCCGGCCTGGCCGACAGCGCGCTGGCCGGCATCGCCGCGGCCGAAAGCGCCGGCGGCGCCGCGCGCGAGCAAGTCGACGCGCTGATGGACAAGGGCCGCGATCTGATCGAAAGCGCCGCCGAACTGGTGCGCGAGCGTCCGCTGGCTTCCTTCGGCGTGGCCTTCGCCGCCGGCTTCATCATCGCCAAGCTCGCCCGCAGCGGCGACAAGTAAGCGTGAGCGATACGCCAGGCATGGACCGCGATGCGGAAAGCGACGACCGCGCCGGCCGCGAGCCCCGCCAGGGGCCGCCGCCGTTCGACGACGCGTTCCGCGAGATCCACGATGCCGGGCGCGAAGGCCTGTCGGCCGCGCTGGATACCGGCCGCGCGCTGCGCGGCCTGTTGATCGCCGACCTCGCCCTGGCGCGCAGCGCGCTGGGGCGGGCGTTGTTGTGGGTCAGCGTGGCGATCGTGTTCGGCGCGTCGTCGTGGCTGTTGTTGATGGCCGCGTTGATCGCGCTGTTGCAGGGCGTGCTGGGCTGGTCGTGGCTGGCGTCGATGTCGGCCGCGGCCGGGCTCAGCCTGATCGTCACCGGCGTGGGCGCGTGGCAGGCGCTGCGTTACTTCGAATACACCCGTTTGTCGGCCACGCGCCGGCAATTGCGCCGGCTCGGTCTGGGCCACGACGACGACGACGATCGCGAGATCGAAACCCACAAGACGGAGGCGCGATGAGCCGGTTCGATCGTCTGCAACGGCGGGTGGACAAGCGCGAGCAGTTGGTCGAAGGCCGCTACGCGCAAGCGGTGGAGCGCAAGGAGATTTTGAAGAAGACCTGGCGCGAGGCTTGGACGCCGGGGCGGATCGTGATCGCCGGGTTGGTCAGCGGTTTCGTGATGGGGCGCGCCGAGCCGGTCAAGATCGCGGTCAAGAGCGGGACCTTGATGCAGATGGTGACGATGCTGTCGGGGTTGTTCGCCGGCAGCGGGGCGCAGCAGGCGGCGGAGCAGGCCGACAAGGCGGCCGAGCAGGCTGGGCATGCGGCGCGTGAGGCGGGGAATGCGGCGCGCGAGGCGGCTTGATCGTTAGCGCGAACTCGACGGCTTCCCTGCTTCTTCGCGACCTGAGACTCCCTCACCCCAACCCCTCTCAGCCTTGCACACCCTTCGGGCGCCGCAAGCGGGAGACGGGCTTTTGATGTGCCCTTCTCCCGCTTGCGGGAGAAGGTGCCCGGAGGGCGGATGAGGGCAGGCCCCGCGCGTCGCCACCTACACCGCCCTGTGATGGCGAACCCAGACACAACAGCGCACAGTACGCACTCCGCAACACCCAGCTGAGCCCACCTTGAGCACGCCCACGCCGCCCGCCCCTGCGGAGTCGCACGACACCGACGCCGACGGCACCCCGCTCGCAACGCCGGCACCCGCCGACACCGCAGAGCGCCCCACCGCCCCACGCCCGCGCGGACCGATGTCGCTGCTGGTGCTGGCCACGCTGGCGGTCGGTTACACCCTGTGGGCGGCGCAGGAGCTGATCCTGCCGATCCTGCTGGCCGCGTTCTTCGCCCTGGTCGGCAACCCGATCCTGCGTTTGTTCGGCAAGCTGCGGCTGCCGCGGTTCCTGGCCGCGCTGATCGTACTGATCGGCGGCCTGGCGGTGGCCGGCGCCTTGACCCTGCAACTGGCCGAACCGGCCAGCGAATGGGTGCGCCAGGTGCCGCGCGAGCTCAAGCAAGTCGGGCCCAAGCTGCGGCAGATGACCAAGCCGCTGCAGGACGCCAACCGCGCCGCGCAGAACTTCGCCCGCGCCGCCGGCGGCGAAAGCACCGCCAAGCCGGTGCAGGTGGTCAAGACCGAACTCAACGATCCCTATCGCTCGCTGACCGCCACGCCCAAGTACGTGGCGCAGGTGCTGGCGGTGGTGCTGCTGACGTTTTTCTTCATGGTGTTCGGCGAGTCGTTGCAGCGCAATGCGATCGCGCTGTTGCCGAGCCAGCAGAAGAAGAAACTCACCATCGATATCCTGCATTCGATCGAGCGCGAAATTTCGCGCTACGTGCTGACCATCAGCCTGATCAACACCGGCCTGGGCCTGGCCCTGGCCGGCGCGCTGTACGCGCTGGGCGTGCCGCTGCAGGAGTCGCTGCTGTGGGGCACGATGGCGGCGATCCTGAACTTCGCTCCGTTCGTGGGGCCGCTGATCGGCATGGCGGTGATGCTGCTGATGGGCATCGTCGCCTTCGACGATCCCGGCGCGTCGTTGTTGCCGGCGGGTTTGTACCTGCTGCTGCACACCATCGAATCGCAGGCGGTCACGCCGATCGTGCTCGGCCGGCGCATGCGCTTGTCGCCGCTGGTGCTGATCCTGGCGCTGATGCTGTTCGGCTGGCTGTGGGGCATCATCGGCCTGTTGCTGGCGGTGCCGATGCTGGTGTGCGTGAAGTTGGTGCTGGCGCGGATCGAGGGCATGGAGGGCTGGGCCAAGTTGCTGGAGTGATCGCGGCGCTTTGCGGCGACACCCGATCTCACCCGTACAACGCCCTACGCCGATGATCCTCGCCGTCGATGTCCAGTACCGCGCCACCGATGCGACCGTGGCCGGGGTGCTGTTCGCGCAATGGGACGACCCGGAGCCGGCGGCGCGCCATGCGCTGATCTGCGCAGACATCGCCGAGTACGTGCCGGGCGAGTTTTATCGGCGCGAGTTGCCGTGCATCCATCGTTTGCTCGATGCGCTGGACGGCGTCGAGCCCACCTGCGTGGTCATCGACGGTTACGTCTGTCTGGGCGAGGAGCAACGGCCCGGATTGGGCGCGCATCTGTGGGAATCGCTGGATCGCCGGGTGCCGGTGATCGGCGTGGCCAAGAGCCGGTTCGCCGGCACGCCCGCGCAGGCCGAGCTGTGTCGCGGCGACAGTCGCCGGCCGTTGTTTGTGACGGCGGCGGGGATGGCGCTGGCGGATGCGCGGGCGGCGATCGCGCGGATGAGCGGGGCGCATCGGTTGCCGGATTTGCTCAAGTTGGTGGATCGGTTGGCGCGGGGCTTGGGCGATTGAGTTCGAGTCTTCACAGTCTTCAGAGACTTCAGCGACATCCCCCAGACCGTCATTCCCGCGAAGGCGGGAATCCAGTGCCTTTCGTGCGAAAGCGCTTGAAGTCGCTGGATTCCCGCGTTCGCGGGAATGACGTCCTGGAAGGATGGCGCTGAAGTCTCTGGATTCCCGCGTTCGCGGGAATGACGACCTGGATGGATGGCGCTGAAGTCGCTGGATCCCCGCTTTCGCGGGAATGACGGTCTGGAGGGATCGCGGGATCGGCGCTCCTTCGCTGCGTATCCCCACCTCAAGCGTTCCAGCCCCACCCGACCTGCCGCCCGCATCACCCATTCAGCGCAGCCGCACGCGCTAAAATGGGCCGATGACCTTTCCCGTCCGCGCCATCACCCTGGACCTCGACGACACCATCTGGCCGATCGCGCCGGTGATGGAGCGCGCCGAGGCGGTTCTCGCCGATTGGCTGCGCCAGCACGCGCCGCGCACCTCGCAGCGTTTCAGCGTCGAGGCGATGCGCGCGATGCGCGATGAGATCTCGGCGCAACGGCCCGACCTGGCCCACGATTTCACCGCCCAGCGCCGCCTGACCCTGGAACGCATGCTGCGCGAAGGCGGCGACGACACCGCCCTGGCCGCGGCCGCGTTCGAGGTGTTCTTCGACGCGCGTTGCCGGGTCGAGCACTACGCCGACAGCGAGGCCGCGCTCAACCGCCTGGCCGCGCGCGTGCCGCTGGCGGCGCTGACCAACGGCAACGCCGATCTGGTCCGGATCGGGCTGATGCCGCTGTTCCGCTTCCAACTCGGCGCGCGCGAACACGGCCGGGCCAAACCCGACGCCAGCATCTTCCACGCCGCCTGCGCGCGGCTGCAGATCGAACCGGCGCAGGTACTGCACGTCGGCGACGACATCGAACTCGACGTCGTCGGCGGCGCCCGCGCCGGCCTGCGCACTTGCTGGATCAATCGCGAAGACCGCAGCTGGCCGCACTCGCATGTGCGTCCGGATCTGGAATTCACCACCCTCGCCGAACTGGCCGACTGGCTGGACACGGCGCACCGCACGGACACCGTTGCCGCATGACTCTGCCCCTGGGCTTCACCTCTTCCGACACCGACGCGCTGCCGCTGGCCCTGGTCGACCGCGCCGGCTTCAAGGCCTGGCGCGACGCGCTCGCTCCCGCCGCGGCCGCCTGGGCCCAGGCGCAAGGCTTCGACGGTTCGCCCGGCAGCGTGCTGGTCTGGCCCGACGCGCAAGGCGAACTGGCCGGCGCCGCGCTCGGCATCGGCGATGCGCTGGATCCGTACTCCTACGGCCACGCCGCGTTTGGGTTGCCGGCGCGCAACTGGCGCCTGCACGGCGACTACGACGACGCCACCCGCGCCGCGGCGCGCTTGGGCTGGGGTTTGGGCAGTTATCGCTTCAGCCGCTACAAGACCCCGGCGCGTACGCCGGCCTTGTTGGTGACCGATGCCGCGGCCGACGACGAAGTCTTCGCCGTGCTCGCCGCCAGCCTGCGCGTGCGCGATCTGGTCAATACCCCGACCGAACACATGGGCCCGGACGAACTCGAAGCCATCGCGCGCGAGATCGCCCAGCGCCACGGCGCCGAGATCGAAGTGGTCGCCGGCGATGAGCTGATCGCGCAGAACTTCCCCGCCATCCACGCGGTCGGCCGCGCCTCGCACCGCGCGCCGCGCTTGATCGCGCTGCGCTGGGGCGACGCCGCCCACCCGCACGTGGCCATCGTCGGCAAGGGCGTGTGCTTCGACACCGGCGGCCTGGACCTCAAGCCGGCCGACGGCATGCGCAACATGAAGAAGGACATGGGCGGCGCGGCGCATGCGATCGCGCTGACCGAGCTGATCATGGCGCGCAAGCTGCCGCTGCGGATCACGATGCTGGTGCCGGCGGTGGAAAACGCGGTCGGCCCCGATGCGTTCCGTCCGGGCGAGGTGATCGCCACCCGCCAGGGCATCAGCGTGGAGATCGACAACACCGACGCCGAAGGCCGGGTGATCCTGTGCGATGCGCTGACCTACGCCGGCGAACAAGCGCCCGGGTTGCTGCTGGACTTCGCCACCCTCACCGGCGCGGCGCGGATCGCGCTGGGTCCGGATTTGCCGGCGCTGTACTCCAACCAGGATGCGCTGGCGCAAGAATGGCTCGATGCCGGCGTACGCCAGCGCGATCAGCTTTGGCGCATGCCGCTGTGGCGTCCGTATCTGCGTTATCTGACCAGCCACATCGCCGACATCGCCAACGGCGGGCCGTCGAAGATGGCCGGCTCGGTCACCGCCGCGCTGTACCTGGAGCGTTTCGTCCCGGCCGATCTGGCCTGGGCGCATCTGGACGTGTACAGCTGGAACGACGCCGACCGCCCGGGCCGCCCGGCCGGCGGCGAGGCGCAGGGCCTGCGCGCGGTGTACGCGATGCTCAAGGCGCGCGCGGCGGCCTGACCGCCGCGCCGCTCGGCGCCACCTACCGACCGTCATTCCGGCGAAAGCCGGAACCCATTTTGACCTGGCTTCGCTCCCGCCCGGGCAAACCCGCTTCATCGGCGAACGCCCGCGCAAATTTGCAGCCACTGCGATCGCACACCGCATGAAAGCCCTGCTGATGCTGGCGACACTGGCGATGGCCATCCCCTCGGCGACCGCCGCCGAAACCGCGCCGGCCTCGACCATGGTGCGCTCGCCCCAGCCCTTGCCCGAAGACGGGCGGCTGAGCGTATTCCTCGCCGGCAGCATCGACATGGGCGGCTCCAGCGATTGGCAGGCGCAGGTCGCCAGCGAACTCGCCGGCGAAGGCGTGGTGCTGCTCAACCCGCGCCGCGAGGACTGGAACCCGGCCTGGAAACCGAGCACGCAAGAACCGGAATTCCGCCGCCAGGTCGAGTGGGAACTGGCCGCCCTGCAACGCGCCGACGTGATCCTGATGTATCTGCAGCCGGGCTCGCAAAGCCCGATCAGCCTGCTCGAACTGGGCCTGCACGCCGACTCGGGCAAGCTGCTGCTGGCCTGCCCGGAAGGGTTCTGGCGCAAGGGCAATGTCGATATCACCGCCGACCGCTACGGCGTGCCGCGCTATGAAACCCTGCCGGCATTGATCCAAGCCGTGCGCGCCCGCCTGGCCGAGCTGCGGCGCAAGCGCGCGGGCGGCTGAGGCTGCCGGGCGGTGCCGCCGCCCCTTCCCGCCCAAGCCGCAGCAGGCCGCGGCGCCCCTTTCCCGGCGCAAGACGCCCAGACCCCAGGCCAGTGGCCGCTCCCCGGCTCGTCCATCGTTAGTAGACCGAACGCACGGCTGGCCGGTGCGAGTGCGCCGGTCGGACGCAGTTTTCGAAAGTCCCCACCGCGCGGGCTTGGCATCCCCCTTTGCTTCCGACAAAATGTGACTCGTAGCACATTTGTTGCGCACCATTCAGCGCCGATACGCCGCCCGGGCATCGCCCGGGGGCCGGGGCAGCCAGGCAGCGGAAGCGCGGCCGAACCTTCGCAGTAAGGCTCGTACAAGGGGATTTTTAATGCATCGTTCGATCGGAATCGGCCGAGGGGCCGGTCTTGCCCTGGGTATTGCCGGGCTGATGTGGGCCGGCGCGGTCCTCGCCAGCGGCGCCACCAGCCAACGCGCCGTCGGCACCGGCACCGCCGCCGACGGCTCCGATGGTCTGTTGGTGACCTGGGGCAGCAACAGCCAGTTCCAGGCGCGCCTGGCCAACTCCGATCAGGTCTACAACGCCGGCGCCACACCGCAGTCGGGTTCGCTGTTCAACAGCGTGGTACTGCGCGTGGACCGCGGCGCGAGCAACGCCCGGGTCTACCACAACTCCAACAGCAACACCGGCGCGCCGTTCGCCACCTTCACCCAGGGCACCCAGTCGGCCGTCAGCGGCGCGGGTACCGCTGCCAGTCCGTGGGTGGTCACCAGCACGTTGCAGCCCTCGATAGCCGTCGACAGCGGTATCCAGATCTCGATCCGCGACGAGTACATCAAGCCGCAGGCCTGGTTCACCCGCCGCGTCACCCTGAGCGGCATGCCGACCACCGGTGCGTCGATCAAGTTCTATCAGTTCATCGACACCCTGCTGAACGGCGGCGACGCCGGCCCCGGCTTCTCGCGCACCAGCGCCGGCAACACCACCGGGCGCCCGGACATCGTCGGCGTGATCAAGAGCCCGCAGTTCGAAGCGCTGTGGTGGGAACCGTCCTCGGGCACGCCGAACTGGGACCGCTATTTCTCCGGCACCTACAACTTTCCTTATGGGCTGGCCTGCACCGGCACCGCTACCGGTTCGCCCGGCACCTGCACCACCAATACCGGCAACCTCAGCAACGTCATCGACAGCAACGCCAGCACCGATAACGGTTTGGCCGCGCAGTGGGATATCCCGGCCGGATCGAGCACCTTCACCGTCGAATACCGGGTCACCTTCGCCATCGCCGCGGTCGATCTGACCAAGCAGTTCGCGCCGACCACGATCAACACCGGCGGCATCTCCACGCTGACCTTCGACCTCAGCAACAAGAGCACCAACTCGGTCGCCTCGATCAACTTCACCGACGCGCTGCCCGCCGGCGTGGTGGTCGCGCCGACGCCGAACGTGCGCACCAGTTGCCCGGCCGGCGGCGCCTTGGGCACCGCCCTGCCCGGCGGCATGACCGTCACCGCGACCGCGGGCGCCGGCACCATCCAGGTCAGCGGCGCGCGCGTCAACGGCGCGGCGACCACCGGCGGCCAGCTCGCCTGCCAGATCGCGGTCAACGTCACCTCCAACACGGTCGGCGTGTATCACAACACCAACGCCAGCATCAGCGGCACCAACAATCTGGTGAATCTGGTCGGCGACGAAGTGCTGACCGTGGTGCAGCCGCAACTGACCGCCAGCAAGACCGTCAACGGCACCCTCGCCGCCGGCCAGACCGGCGCGGCGGCCGACGGTCACTTCCTGATCGGCCTGCAGAACACCGGCAGCGGCCCGACCACCGGCGCGATCACCATCCGCGACACCTTGCCGGCCGGCTTCAGCCTGGTCGCCGCGTCCAGCGCCCAAGGCACGGTCGCCTGCGGCACCTTGCCGGCCACCGGCAACGTCACCTGCACCTTCACCCCGTCCGCGCCGATCGCGGCCGGCGCCAGCGCCAGCGTGCGCTTGAACGTGGCCATCAGCGCGGCCACCAGCGGCTCGCCGACCAACCACGTCGCCGTCGCCGGCGGCGGCGATCCCGATCCGCTGCCGACCTGCCCGGCCTCGGGCAATCCGCAGTGCGCGCAGGTCACCGTGCCGGTCGCGGTCAACATCGCGCTGAGCATGAGCAAGAGCGAAGTCGGCAATCCGACCACTTACACGCCGGGCAGCACCAGCACCTACACCTTGCAGGCCTGCAACAACACCGGCCCGGCGGTGGCCAACGGCGCCACCGTCAGCGACACCCTGCCCAACGGCGTGACCCTGACCGGAACCTGGAGCTGCGCCGGCACCGGCACCGCGACCTGCCCGGCCAGCGGCGGCGTGGCCGGCGGCAACAGCGTGCAGATCACCGGCGTGGTGTTGCCGGTCGGCACCTGCATCAACGTGCAGGTACCGGTGCGTTTCAGTCCGGACCCGGCGGCCTACACGCCCTGAGTCGCTTCATCGCGGCGGGCGCGCAGACGCTCGCCGCGCAGAGCGGGCCGGATCGCGGCCCGCCGATGCTCGCGGGCCGTGCCGGTCCGCGCCGCCGATAGAAATCGGCCGACTCGCAGCCCTTGCCTTCGGCCGGCCGAAAAAATCTCGCCGGCCATCGCCGTGCATCGGCCCGGGCGCGAACCCAAAGCGCCCCCTTGGTGGCGAGCCGACTCCCCATCCAGCGCCCCGCGAACCCGCGGTGGTGTCGCCATCGTCGTCGAAGTTTCGCGCAAACGACCCGCGCGAGCGGGCGCCTATGGGCTCAAGAACCCCGCCATTTCGCCGAAGCTGAATCCAGAACGGCTATCAGTCACGTCCGTTGGCCGCACTGAGGCACAAATTACGTACTGAGTCTTGAGGCTTGAATCCGTATTTGATGTGCCAGCCGTAGAGTGCGCCTGTACAGCATCGCGTCAGGGGCTCCCCGCCAGAGGCGGGGCAGGCAATGCGTCATTAGGGGGAATGGCATGGCGATATCGGCAGTTTTTTCGCGACTGGCGTCTTGCGCTGCGGGTTGGGTTCTCTTCGCGGCCTGCGCGGGCTGGAGCCCATCGGCCGATGCCGCCCAACTCAACAATACCGGCGTCGCCCCGGCTCCCGCGCCGACCAGCGCGGTCGGTCTCAACACTTCCTCGAGCAAGGGCTACCCCTCGACGCTGTACGCGACTTATGCCGTCAGCGGCAACGACCTGCAGATCGACAACAACAGCGTCTTCATGGACGCGATCGGCGGCGCGGCGGGCACGATGTACAGCCCGAACCTCACCCTGGCTTCCACCTCATCGGTGCAACTGCAGACGCTGGCTTCGGTCACCAGTTGCCCCTTCCCGGTCGGCGCCTCCACGGTGACCTGCAACCGCGGCACCCTGACCATCACCTACAGCCGTCCGGTCACCAACCCGATCCTGCATTTCGTCGGCCTCGGCGGTCAGAACAACAGCACGGTCGACATCATCTCCTCGCGCAGCGTGCACGTGCTGACCACCCCGGGCGTCACCATGACCATGCTGCCCGGCGCTTCCAACCTGCAGGTCACCGGTTCGACCATCGACCTGATCAACACCACCTACAACGGCAACAGCTGCAGCGCGCCCACCGCCCCGGCCAACCAGTTCGCCGGCTGCGGCAGCGTGCGCATCAACGGCACGGTGTCGACGCTGACCTTCACCGTGCAACTCGCCGCGCGCCGCAACAACGTGCTGTTCGGCACCGCCTCGACCGCGGACGCGTATCTGATCACCACCAGCGTCGACGAAGATTTCGGCGATGCGCCGGCCAGCTACGACTCGACCGCCGCCGCCAGCCATATCGTCGACGGCATCCGCCTGGGCGCGAGCGTGGACGCCGACAACACCACTGTCTTCAACGGCGCAGCCCCGATCACGCCCAGCCCGTTCGCGGTCGCGGCTGGCGCCAACAACAACGGCAGCGCCGGCGACGGCACCGACGAAAACGGACTGACCACGCCGCTGGCGAGCTTGCACACCGGCATGATCGGCACCGTCTACACGCTCACTCCGAGCTTGAGCGGCGCCACCGCCGCGAGCACGGTCTGCGGCTGGATCGACTTCAACCGCAACGGCGTGTTCGAAACCGCCGAAGGCGTGTGCAACACCGGCATCCTCGCCAGCGCCACCTCCACCGCGCTCAACTGGACCGTCCCGATCGCCACCACCGCCGGCCGCACCTACGTGCGCCTGCGCGCGACCCAAGGCACCCAATTGAACACCGCCAGCCCGACCGGCCGCGTCGACAGCGGCGAGGTCGAGGACTACATGATCGACATCAGACCCGCGGTGCGGGTGATCAAACAGCTCAATCCCACCAGCGCCACCGGCCGCTTCGACCTGGGCATCGGCGGCACCGCGTTCGCGGTGAACCAAGGCCACAACGGCACTACAGGTTTCCGCACGCTGTATCACAACAGCGACTCCGGACCGCCCGACCTGATCGTGACCCCGGACATCAGCGGCGCCGCCATCACCACCACCGTGGTGGAAGTGCCGACACCGGCGACCACCGCGCTCTACGTCAGCAGCTACAACTGCGTGAACGGCGCCGGCGCCACCGTCGCCACCGGCAGCGGCACCAGCGTCAACATCACCTTGCCGCTGTCGGTGACCGGCGCGGCGGCCAACGGTCGCGCGCAGGCGGTCACCTGCACCTTCACCAACCGGGTGGCCAACTCGGCGCTGTCGATCACCAAGACCGACGGCTCGGCGACGTATACGCCCGGCGCGCCGGCGCCCTCGGCGACCTACGTCATCACCGCCTGCAACGCCGCCGGCGCCGATCCGGCCAACGGCGCGACCATCGTCGACACCCTGCCGGCCGGCGCAAGCTTGTCCGCGCTGTGGACCTGCAGCGCCACCGGCGCCGCCAGTTGCTCGGCCGCGTCCGGCGGCACCATCGGCGGCAATTCGATTTCGCTCAGCGCCCCGACCTTGCCGGCCGGAACCTGCCTGACCATCAACGTGCCGGTGGCCTTCAGCGGCAACCCGGCCGATTACTGAGATCCCGGCGCCGCGCGTCCTGGCCTGGCCACTGCCAGGGCGCGCGGATCGCGACGGCCGCAACCCCGCGGCAGCCACCGGCCCCGGCACCCGCCGGCAATGACATTTGTCATCGCAAACCGCAGACGGACGGGCTGACAAAAACTGACTTTCCGCAGGTTGGCGGGTGCCGCCGCCGCGGTCACACTAGGCGCTGCCCTGCGTCCTGGTTGGAACCATGAGTGCATCTGCCGATCTGTTGAAGGAACTGCGCATCGACCGCAACCGTCCGGCCCAGTCCTCGGGTCCGGGGCGCGGCGCGATCATCGGCATCGTGGTGGCGCTGCTGGCGGTGCTGGCCGTCGCCGGCTGGTTCGCGTTCGGCCGCAACAGCGCGCCGCAGGTCAAGACCGCCAGCGTCACCGCGATCGGCGGCGGCAGCGGCGCCGGCGCCTCGGTGCTCGACGCCACCGGCTACATCGTCGCCCGGCGCATCGCCACGGTCTCGGCCAAGATCACCGGCAAGGTGCGCGAGGTGATGATCGAGGAAGGCCAACGGGTGGAAGCCGGCCAGGTCATGGCCACGCTCGACCCGATCGACGCCGACGCCCAGCGCGCGCTCAGCGCCGCCCAACTGCAAGCCGCGCAAAGCGACACCGCGCGGGTGCAGGCCCAGCTCAAGGAAGCCGAAGCCAACGCCAACCGTCTGGACGCGCTGGTCAAGCAGCAGCTGGTGTCCAAGTCGCAGTACGACCAGGCGGTGGCCTCGCGCGATTCGCTGCGCGCGCAGTTGCTGACCGCACAGCGCAACGTCAAGGTCTCGCAGGACAGCCTGCACATCTCCGACCTGGGCGTAGACAACACCATCGTGCGCGCGCCGTTCTCCGGCGTGGTCACCGCCAAGGCCGCGCAGCCGGGCGAAATCGTTTCGCCGCTGTCGGCCGGCGGCGGTTTCACCCGTACCGGCATCGGCACCATCGTCGACATGGACTCGCTGGAAATCGAAGTCGACGTCGGCGAGTCCTACATCGGCCGGGTCCAGCCCAAGATGCCGGTTCAAGCCCATCTCAACGCCTACCCGGACTGGAACATTCCGGCCGAGGTGATCGCGATCATTCCCACCGCCGACCGCGGCAAGGCCACGGTCAAGGTGCGCATCGCGATCAAGAGCCGCGATGCGCGCATCGTCCCGGAAATGGGCGTGCGGGTGAGTTTTCTGGAAGCGTCCAAGCCGGCCGGCGCCGCCGCGCCGGCCAAGCCCAGCGCGATGGTCGCCAACGCCGCGCTGACCCAGCGCGAGGGCAAGGACGTGGCGTTCGTGGTCGCCGACGGCAAGGTCGCGCAAACCGCGGTGACCCTGGGCCGCAAGCTCGGCGACGACCGCGAAGTCACCGCCGGCCTGGTCGGCGGCGAGACGGTGGTGATCGATCCGCCGGAGTCGCTCAAGGACGGATCGCGCGTGCGTGTCGAAAACGCCGAGGCCGATTCGTCTAAGTAATAGCCGGCCGAAATCGGCGCCGATTACCCGGCGGCGTCGTTCGTGCGGCAAGGCGCGACCGCGAACCACGCGGCGGCGCCGGGCAATGAGCTTGCAGCCGCCGCGTCCGAGCGCGGCCGCCTTACCGATCTGCGACCGGCGCAGCGCGCGCCCTCGCCCATTCACCGCAGTCAACACGTTCGAGGATGTCGAAGATGGAAACTCTGGTTTCGATCCATAACCTCACCAAGACCTATCAGCGCGGACCGGAAAAGGTCGAAGTGCTGCACGGCATCGATCTGGACATCGCCAAGGGCGACTTCGTCGCGCTGATGGGTCCGTCGGGCTCGGGCAAGACCACCCTGCTCAATCTGATCGGCGGCCTGGACAACCCCAGCGGCGGCGAAATCAGCATCGAGGGCGAACGCATCGACCGCATGAGCGCGGGCCAGCTGTCGCAATGGCGCAGCCGCCACGTCGGCTTCGTGTTCCAGTTCTACAACCTGATGCCGGCGCTGACCGCGCAGAAGAACGTCGAACTGCCGCTGCTGCTGTCGCCGCTGAACGGCGCCCAGCGCAAGCGCAACGCCGAGATCGCGCTGACCCTGGTCGGCCTGTCCGAGCGCGGCAAGCACCGCCCCAACGAACTCTCCGGCGGCCAGCAGCAGCGCGTGGCGATCGCCCGCGCGATCGTCTCCGACCCGACCTTGCTGATCTGCGACGAACCCACCGGCGACCTGGACCGCCACTCGGCCGAGGAAATCCTCAACTTGCTGCGCCTGCTCAACCGCGAGCACGGCAAGACCATCGTCATGGTGACCCACGATCCCAAGGCCGCCGAGTACGCCACCCACACGCTGCACCTCGACAAGGGCACCCTGGTCGAGCAGCAGTCGCACGCGGCCTGAGCCGGGAGCGGCCACCATGAAATATTTCCATCTGATCTGGGCCGAGCTGATGCGTCGCAAGACGCGCACGCTGCTGACCCTGTTGTCGATCATCGCCGCGTTCTTGCTGTTCGGCCTGCTCGACGGCGTGCGCGAGAGCTTCGAGCAAGCCGGCAACAGCGCCAACGGCGCCAAGCGCCTGCAGACCGGTTCGCGGCTGTCGTTCATCCAACCCTTGCCGATGTCGCTCAACGACCGCATCGCCAAGGTGCCCGGCGTCAAGCAGGTCACCTATGCGAACTGGTTCGGCGGCGCCTATCAGGACCCGCACAACCAGATCTTCAGCTTCGGCGTGGCCGACAACTACCTCGACCTGTACCCGGAAATGGCGGTGTCCGCCGAGCACCGCAAGGCCTTCGCCAACACCCGCACCGGCGTGCTGGTCGGCGAGGCGCTGATGAAGCGCTTCAACTGGAAGGTCGGGCAGAAACTGCCGCTGCAATCGACGATCTTCACCAGCAGCGACGGCAGCAAGAACTGGAGCTTCGACATCGTCGGCACGCTCGCGGCCACCGACAAGAAATCCGGCGGCTGGTTCGACCAGATGATCCTGCTGCACTGGAAGTACTTCGACGACTCCACGCCGTTCAACCGCGGCCAGGTCGGCTGGTACGTCACCGAGGTCGCCGACGTGAACCAGAGCGACCGCGTGGCCAAGGCCATCGACGCGATCTCGGCCAACTCCGATCACGAGTCCAAGACCCAGACCGAAGCGGCGGCGACCGCGAGCTGGATGAAGCAGATGGCCGACATCGGCCTGATCGTCGGCTCGATCATGGGCGCGGTGTTCTTCACCCTGGTGCTGCTGACCGGCAACACCATGGCCCAGGCGGTGCGCGAACGCACCTCGGAGCTGGCGGTGCTCAAGACCATCGGTTTCCCCGACCGCAGCGTGTTGTTGCTGGTGTTGGCCGAAGCGATGTTGTTGATGGTGATCGGCGGCGTACTCGGGTTGCTGATCGCCAGCGTGCTCGGTCCGGTCGTCGGCGCGCTCAGCGGCGGCGTGATCAACGTCCCGCCGATCGGTTGGAACAGTTGGCTGTTGGCGGTTGGGTTGATGTTCGCCATCGGCGTGGTGGTCGGCTTGCTGCCGGCGATCCGCGCGATGCGTTTGAACATCGTCGATGCCTTGGCCGGACGTTAACGGAGAGCGCACATGAAAAAGTTCCTATCGTTCTTGCGCGGTCTCGGCATCTTCCTGGCCCTGATCGCCGGACTGGCGCTGTGGGCGCTGGCGCCGTGGCCGTACCTGTTGGGCGCGGCGGCGTTGGTCGCGCTGTGGATGCTGCTGACCCGCAGCGGCCGTCAGGCCGCCTCGGTGGCCGGGGTCGGCATCAGCACGCTCAAGCAGCGGCTGGGTTCGTCCTCGGTGGTGGTGATCGGCATCGCCGGCGTGGTCGCGGTGTTGGTGGCGATGCTGTCGATGGCCGAGGGTTACCAGGAAACCCTGCGCCGCACCGGCAGCGACGACAGCGTGATGGTGTTGCGCGGCGCGTCCGCGGCCGAGGTGATGTCGACCCTGGATCTGGCCAGCATCAACGTGATCGAACAGGCGCCCGGCATCGCCCGCGGCCCGGACGGGCGCCCGCTGGCCTCGCCGGAAACCGTGGTCGCGGCCAATCTGCCGATCATGGGCGGCAAGCCCGACGAAGACGGCAGCGTGCAGTTGCGCGGCGTCGGCGACCGCGCCTGGCAGGTGCGGCCGCAGGTCAAGATCATCGAAGGCCGCAAGTTCGAGACCGGCAAGCGCGAAGTGGTGGTCGGCAGCGGCGCGCGGCGCCAGTTCCGCGGCATGGAAGTGGGCAAGCAGATCCGCCTGGGCAGCGAGCAGTGGACCGTGGTCGGCATCTTCAAGTCCGGCGACGCGATGGACTCGGAACTGTGGGCCGACGCGGAGATGGTCGCCTCGACCTACCGCCGCGGCGCGTCGCGCAACTCGGTCATCGCCAAGCTCACCGACGCCAAGCAGTTCAAGCCGTTCAAGGCGGCGCTGGCCGGCGACCCGCGTTTGCAGGTCGACACCACCACCACGTCCGAGTACTTCGCCAAGCAATCCGAAGGCATGACCAAGGTGATCCGGATCATCGGCATCGTGGTCGGCTCGATCATGGCCATCGGCGCGGTGTTCGGCGCGCTCAACACCATGTTCGCCACCGTCGCCACCCGCGCGCGCGAGATCGCGACCTTGCGCGCGATCGGCTTCCGCGGCTTGCCGGTGGTGGTTGCGGTGATGCTGGAGACGATGCTGCTGGCCTTGCTCGGCGGTTTGATCGGCGGTGCGCTGGCGTGGGGGATCTTCAACGGCTACACCGCCTCGACCATCGCCGGCGGCGTCGGCCAGTTGACCTTCGATTTCCGCGTGACCGGCGAGCTGTTGTGGAACGGCTTGAAGTGGGCGCTGGCGATCGGCTTCGTCGGCGGGTTGTTCCCGGCGTTGCGGGCGGCGACGTTGCCGGTGACTTCGGCGTTGCGGGCTTTGTAAGCGCGTAAGGCGTAGTGTCGAAAGAGAAAAAGCCCCCTTCGTGTGAAGGGGGCTTTTTTGTGGGGCGATTTGTCGTGGGGGAAGAGCAAATCCCCCCTGCCCCCCCTTTTTCAAAGGGGGGGAAAGCTTCGGGTTGGGGGAGCCAGATGTGGCTCGATCCGACGCTTCGGACCTTAGTGGCCGAAGCCTAACAACCGCCCGCCCCCCACACACCAACCAAACCGATTCCCCCCTTTGAAAAAGGGGGGCCAGGGGGGATTTGCTGTTGCTGTTGCTGTTGCTGTCGCTGTCGCGCCCCCTCAAGCCACCTGAGCAGCCGCCGCCATCCGCCGCGAACGCAACACCCCCTCACTGGCGAACACGATCAAACCGATCCAGATAACAACGAACCCGATCGCACGCTCGCTGTCGAACGGCTCGCGCAAAATCAACACGCCGATCAGAAACTGCAAGGTCGGCGCCACGTACTGCAACAGCCCGATCGCGGTGAGCGACACCCGCCGCACTGCGTAGGCGAAACCGATCAGCGGCAACGCGGTCAGCGCGCCGGCGACGATCAGCAGCACATCGATGCCCAAGCCCCAGCCGCCGAGGAAGCCGCCGATGCCATGGGTTTCGCCCCACAGCATCAAACCCAGCGCCGGCACGAACAGATACACGTTCTCCACGCCCAGCCCGGTCACCGCCTCCACCGCCACCAGCTTGCGCACCAGCCCGTACACGGCGAAGGACACCGCCAGCCCCAGCGCGATCAACGGCGGCCGCCCGTACTGCACGGTCAGCCACAGCACGCCGGCGAACGCCAGCGCGATCGCCACCCACTGCACCGCGCGCAGACGCTCGCCCAGAAACAGCACGCCCAGCATCACGCTGACCAAGGGGCCGATGAAATAGCCCAGGCTGGTCTCGATCACATGCCCGGCGTTCACCGCCCAGATGTACAAGCCCCAGTTGAACGCGATCAGCATGCCGCTGAGCGCCAGCATCGCCGCCTTGCGCGGTTCGCGCAGGATGTCGCGCAACCAATGCCGGCCGACCTTCCAGCACAGCCACGCGGTGACCAGCAGCGTGCTCCAAACGATGCGGTGGGCGACGATCTGCAACGAGGGCACCGACTTGAGCAGATGCCAGTACAGCGGCATCAGGCCCCACAGGACGAACGACGCGACCGCGATCCACAATCCGCGACGGTCGGTGACGCTGGCACTCATGTCTGTTTCTCCAATTCGGCTGCGGCGGCCGCGACCGGCGCCGCTACCGTCTTGGCCGCGCGCGCCTTGGCCAAGGTGATGATGACCACGCCGACCAGAATCACCGCCATGGCGCCCAGGTCGTGGGAGGTGAAACGTTCGCCCGCCAGCAGCGCGCCGAACAGTACCGCGATTGGCGGATTGACGTAGGCGTAGCTGGTCGCCAGCGCCGGCCGCACGTGATGCAGCAGCCAGATGTAGGCGGTGAAACCGAAAATCGAACCGGCCACGACCAGATACAGCAGCGCGGCGGTGGCGCTGAAGCTCGGCATCGTGGTGATGCGCTCGCCGGTGACCACCGCCGCGCCGAGCATCCACACGCTGCCGGTCAGCATCTGCGCTGCGGCGGTCATGAACGGCGCCGGCAAGTCGAGGTCGCGGCTCCAGATCGAGCCCCAGGCCCAGGCGATCGGTGCGACGATCAGACACACCAGGCCCAGCGTCGACGCCGACAGCTTGCCGCCTGCGTTGAGCCAGATCACCCCGACGAACCCGATCGCCAGACCGACCCATTCGATCTTCGACGGATGCCGGCCGCGCATCATCGCGAACACCCCGGCGAACAGCGGCATCGACGCCACCGCGATCGCGGCCAGCCCCGAATCGACCTGGGTTTCGGCCAGATTCACCAGGCCGTTGGACAGCAACACCATCCAGATCGACAACACCCACAGCGTGCGCCACTGCTTGCGGGTCGGCGGCGGCGTGCCGCGCCAGCGCAGCACCGCGTACATGATCGCGCCGGCCAGGAACATGCGCGCCGCGCCGAGCAGGAACGGCGGATAGCTTTCCAGCGCGAAACGGATGCCGAGATAGGTCGAACCCCACAGCACATACACCGAAGCCAACGCGGCGGCGACCGCGAGAGCGCTGGGAACGGGTCGTTCGGTGGTCGGTGACGCTGCGCTCATGACGCGGTTCTCGGACAGTGAATGCGATAGCTTGAGGGGAATGCGGCCAAAGCGGGAGCGAGAAAAACTTAAGTCTGGGTATAGCGATTCAGCGGTCTGGCGATTGCCGCGGCGAACAAGCGCGGAAACGTCGCAGCGACCCGGCCATGCGAGTCGGCCGGCGTCTGAAATCAGGATCGATCGCGGCGACCGCGCCACCGCGACGTCCACCGATCGCGTGCCGCGCCGGCACACCAAACCCACGATGCAACCCGCGGCGCGCGCATCGACGCGGCGCCACGCAACCCGCTAGCGATGCGCCTGGTGACGCGACACCGTGGTGCGGCGACTGCCGGCCTGGCGACGGCCCGGATCGTCGAAGGTATCGATGGCCACGAACCCGGCCTTGCGCATCATCCCCGCCGAGCCCTGGTTCTGCTCGTGGCGTTCGACATAGATCTCGACCAGGCCCATCTGCCGCAGCCGCGCCACCGCCGCCTCCAGTAGCGCGCTGCCCAGGCCATGGCCGCGGTGATCGCGATGCACCACCGCTTCGCCGATATGCCCCTGCCACTCGATCTCGCGGCCCTCGGGCTGGTAGCGATGAAAATCGTCGCTGGCCTCGAACGTGACCACCGCCACAATCCTGCCTTCGGACAAAGCGACCACCGCCTGCGTGCGGCCGCGCCGGATCGCCGCCAGATGCGCGGCGAGCTCAAGCTCGGGCAGGTGATTCCAGGGGTTGGGGCCGTGTTCGCGGATCAGCGCGAGAATCTCGCCGATCTGCTCGGGCACCGCGGCTTGCGTCAGGTACCGGGACATCCCGCGGGCGTCCGTATTGAGGGGTCGGAGTCCGACCGGAGGGGGATACGCCCGCACATAAAAATTCCCGATGTGGCGGATGTAAGAATAGCGTATCGATGTCATTCAAATTGCGGTTGAATATTTGTCCGCATGAACGCAAAAATCTTGCATGACTGCTTCCCCCCTGATTCTGGATGAGTTCGACCACAAGCTGCTCGAACTGCTGCAACAAGACGCCTCGGCGACCCTGAGCGAACTCGGCGACGCGGTCGGCCTGTCGCCGAGCGCGGTGCAACGGCGCATGACCCGCTACCGCCAGGACGGGCTGATGCGGCAAGTGGCGGTGCTCGACCCGCTGACCCTGGGCAGCACCCTGGCCGCGGTGTGGGTGACCATGGAACGCGAGTCGGCCGAAAACAACGCCGCCTTCCACGCCCGCATGCGCAACGCGCCGGAGGTGCAGCAGTGCTACACCCTGGCCGGCGAGTGGGATTACCTGGTGATCCTGGCCACCACCGGCGTCGCCCATTGCCGACAGGTGGTGGATCGGCTGCTGCTCGACGAAGGCAACGTCAAGCGCTACGACACCCATCTGGTGTTCGATGTGATCAAGCACGGGCTGGAACTGCCGACCCGCGATGCGCCGCGGACCACGCGCAAGCGCCGCGGCAGTTGAATCGTCGGACTCGGTCGCGTCGCTGGCACGGCCGCTGCCTGTAGGAGCGGCGCGAGCCGCGACATCGCTGGCTCAAGCTTGCGGCGCAAATCGGAAGCCGCGGTCGCGGGCGGCGGCCGAAGCCAACCCACGCGGGACGCCGCTACTGCCGCGGCCGAGACCGAGACCGGCAACGCCTCCGACCAAGACCGATTGGGCTCAAGCCGCCCGCTCGCGCCGCAACAGCTTCTCCTTCAGCGGCAAGCCCCAGCGATAACCGCCGAGCGAACCGTCGCCGCGGACCACCCGATGGCAAGGCACCACCACCGCCACGCGGTTGTTGGCGCAGGCCTGGGCCACCGCGCGGGCGCCGCGCGGCGAGCCGATCTGGCGGGCGATCTGCTCGTAACTGCGGGTCTGCCCGGCCGGGATCTTCATCAACGCATCCCAGACTTTTTTCTGGAACGCGGTGCCGATCAGATCGACCGGCACCGATTGCTTGTGTCCGTCCAGGGTCTGCGCCACCGCCTGCACGCGCGGGGCGAGGAATTCGTCGCGGCCGGCGTCCACCCGCTCCAACTGCGCGCGCGGAAACTCGCTGCGCAATTTGGCTTCCAACTGGTCCGCGTCGTCGCCCAGCTCGATCATGCAGATGCCGCGCGCGGTGGTGGCGATCAGCGCGGTGCCGATCGCGGTGCGGGTCAGGCTCCAGCGGATCTGCTCGCCGGCGCCGCCGGCCCGATAGCGCGCCGGCGTCATCCCCAGCCGCGCCGCGCCGCTCTCGTACACCCGCGACGGCGAACCGTAACCGGCGTCGTACAGCGCCGCGCTGACATCGCTGCCTTCGCGCAGCGCCGAACGCAGGCTGCCGAGCTTGCGCTGGGCCAGGTACTCGGCCGGACTCAGACCGAAGCGCGCGCTGAAGCGGCGCTGCAGGTGCGAGGGGCTCAACCCGACCGCCTCGCCGAGTTCGCTCAGCGACGGCTCGCCGGCGTCCAGCAACAGGCGCGCCTGTTCGAGCTTGTCCGCGGCGGGTTGAACGGACCGGGCGGAGGCACCGGCATCGGGCTTGCGCGGGGAGGTTTTAGTGTTCATGGCGCAAGACTAGGCCCGATGCGCGGGGCTCGCTATCCGCATCTTGCGTGGGGTGGAATCAGGTGGGATCGGTTCAGATCGCCCGACCGTTTCGGC
>NZ_JBAMDI010000045.1:0-78136 GCF_036961695.1 Pseudomonas sp. CGJS7
GCGCGGTGAGCGCGGCCAGGCGCGCGCTGTCGTCCGGGCCGCGGTGCAGTTCCACCGCGACCCACAGGCGCTCGCCGAAACGCTCGCGCAGCCATGCGGCGTGCGCATCGTCGCGTTCGTCGCCGTCGGGCACCCACAATGCGAGCAGGTTCGCGCTGCGCTCGCGGAAGTCTTCGGCCAGGCTCAGGTATTCGGCTTTTTTCGCCCGCCTGCGCGCTTGCGTGATCAGCCCGCACAGGTCGGCGTAGGCGGCCGAACCGGTCACCAGCAGCACGATCTTGGGGCCATCGTGCACGCGGATTTCGCTGCCGACGATCAAGGCCAGTTCGGTGCGTTTGGCCGCTTGCCAGGCGCGCACGATCCCGGCCAGCGAGCATTCGTCGGTGATCGCCAGCGCGCGATAACCCAGCGCCTTGGCGCGATCGAACAACTCGTTGGCCACCGAGGCGCCGCGCTGGAAGCTGAAGGCCGACAGGCAATGCAGTTCGGCGTAATCGGGCAGGGCGCCGGCGCTCATGCGAACCACCCATGCAGCATGTTCGGGCCGTCGCCGCCGGCCTCGCAATACGCCCAGGCGCGCTGGCCCTTGGCGGTTTCGATTAGGTAATAGTCGCGCCGCACTTCGTCCTGATCCCACCAGCCCGATTCGATCCGTTCCGGGCCGGCGAGAATGCGCGCGATCGGTTCGCGCAGCGGTTCGGGCTGGCCGAGCAACCAACCCGGCCGGGTGGTTTGCGCGGCCACGGCGGCGGCATCGGTTTTGTCGGCGCGCACCGGCGCATCGCCGTACACGCTGCGCCAGGCGCGTTCGGGCCGGTGGTCCGGGTGCAGCGCCAGCCCGTGCACGTCGTCGTCGCCGAGCCGCGCGCGCAGGCGCTCGCGCAATTGCGCCCAGGGCAGGGCTTGTTGCGGGCGCGGGTCGAACAAGTCGCGCCGCGCCGGCACGAACGGCGGCAGTTCTTCGGCCAGCAAGCGCAGGCCGACCACCGGCGCGGGCAGTTGCGCGTGCTGCAGGCGGCCGCGGGCCAGTTCGAACAGCATCGCCGCCTCGCGTTCGGGCGCGAGCAGGCCGATCGGCACCTCGCTGTCGGCGATGCGTTCGCGATGCGAGTGATGCTCGTGTTCCAGGATCAGCTTGAACCGGGCGACGCCGCCGTCGCGGCCGGACAGATACGCCGACAGATCGGCGGTGAGCCGGCGCAACGGAAACAGCAGGGCCAGGCTGGATTCGACTTCGTGACCGAGTTCGATCCGCGCATCGAACACGTCCGGCGGCAGAAAATAATTCAGCATCGGCTGGGCCAGGCCGCGCAGCGCATCCAGCCGGGTCAGCAGGTCCTGGCCGAAGCGTCGCGCCAGCGGCGCGCGCGGCAGCTCGAAGGCCGCGCCGAGCTTGCGCAGGCCCATGCGCTGCAAGGCCTGGACGGTGTCGGCATCCAGGCCGCAGCGTTCGATCGGCATCTTGGCCAGGGCCGGCAACAGCATGTCGTCGTCGAAGAACAGGCCGTCGGCGATGTTGGTCAGGGCGCGCGCGGCGTAAGGATTCGGCGCCGCCGCCATGCGGTAGCGGAAACCCAGTTCGCGCAGTTCCTGGCCGAGGCGTTGGTGCAACTGCGGCCACAGCCCGAACAACGCGCGGCTGCGGCCGATCTCCAGGACGATGGCGTGGGCGAATTCGGTGCTGACCTGCGAGCTGTAGCGGTAGGCCCAGGCGGCGAGCAACTGGCGCGCGCGTTCGACCGCCGCTGGGTCGTGTTCGACCATCTGAAAGCCGTCGACGATGGCGTGCGCGGCGATCAGCGACATCCCCGGCCTGAGCCCGATCGCGCGCGCGGCGGCGTTGACCGCGTGCAGGCGCCGGCGCGCGTGCGGGCCGTCGACCAGCACCAGCGGCCGCTCGGGATGCGGGTGATTGCGAAGGACCACGTCCATCGCCAGTTGCGGCAGCAGCAGGCAGGCCCAGCGCATGGCGAGGGCTCAGTGCGCCGGCGGCGGCGCGGAGCGGGGCGTCGTCGAAATGGAGGAGGCAGCGTCGTGCGCGTTCGCGGCCAACGCGTTGTCGGCGAAGATCGATGGCGTGGCGTTGGTTTTGGCGATCAGGCTCGGTGTGCGTTCGCGGCGATCGGCGAATGCGGCGACATCGCTTTCGCCGCGGGGGCCCGGCGGCTTGCGCTCGGCTTGGATGCGCGCAGGAGCCAGGCGCACGATCGCGGCGCTGGGCGCGGGTACGGGCTGGATCGCCGCTTGCGTATCCTCCTCGTGCGTGCGCGCCGCAACATCGTCATGGCGCGCGCTTGCGAACGCGATCGGCCGCGTCGGCGCATTGCCTCCGCGGCATTTGAGCACGCGCAATTGCCGCGGTGCGGCGTCGATGGCGATGCGCAGCGCGGCCGGCGAGGGATTCAGCGCGGCGCGGCTGTCGCGCAGGGCGAAGCCCAGGCATTGCCCGGTTTCGGCCGCGACCTGCAAACGCCGCAACGCGCGATCGTCGGCGCGCTGCGGCCAGCACAGCACCGCCGCGCAGGCGCCCGAGCGCAGGCATTGCTCGGCCGCCCACAACGCATCGCGGCCGTGGGCGCGGATCACCTGCAATCGCGCCAGCGCCACGCCGGCATCGCGCCAGGCCGGCGGATACGGCAGAAACGGCGGATCCACCAGCACGATCATGCCGCCTTCCAGCGCATGCGAAGCCTGCGCGGACGCGCGTTTCGGCGGCGCTCCGCGCAACTGCGCGGCCGGTTGCGACAGCCGCGCCAACGCCGGCCACATCAGTTCCAGTTCGCCCACGCCGTGCATCGGCAGCAGCAGTTCGGTCAGCGCGGCCTCGGGCCAGCCGCCGGTGGGCAGGGCGGCATCGAGCGCGGCGTGCCCGGTGGGCTGCGCCGACGGCGCCAGATGGGCCGGTTGGCCGCGCCACAACTGGCGCGTGCCGATCAGGCTTTCCAGGGCGATGAGTTTGCTCATGGCCGCGCTCAGGCGCTGCGCACCAGGCCGCAGTAGACGCCTTCGATGGCGAAGTCGGCATCGGCGGCGACGCGGATCGGGGCGTAGTCGGGATTGCGCGGCAGCAGGGCGATGCCGTCGGCGTCGATACGCAGGCGCTTGATGGTGATTTCATCGTCGATGCGCGCGACCACCACCTGGCCGTCGCGCGCTTGGCCGGTGCGGTGCACGGCGACCAGATCGCCGTCGAAGATGCCTTCCTCGCGCATCGAATCGCCTTGCACCCGCAACAGGTAATCCGGACGCAGCGAGAACAGCGCGCGGTCGAGCAGCACATAGGTGTCGGCGTCGATGTCGGCGCCGATCGGCGAGCCCGCGGCGACCCGGCCGAGGATGGGCAGGGGCAGGCGGTGGTCGTCGTTGGCGGCGGCGCTGAAGCCGGCGGGGTCGGCATCGAGTTCCTGCAGGCCGGCGTCGAGCAAGCGGATGCCGCGCGCGCGGCCCGGCAGCAGCTCGATCAGGCCCTGCGCCTGCAAGGCCTGCAGGTGGTAACCGGCGGAGCGGTTCTGGCGGAAACCGAAGTGCGCGGCGATCTCCTGCTGCGACGGCGGCAGGCCGTCGGCGGCGATGCGCTGGTGCAGATAGGCCAACAAGGCGCGGCGGAGGTCGGTCAGGCTCATGTACTAATATTAGTAATAAATCGGCCGGACTGCAGCGTGCGCGTGTGCCATCTCGTGGAGTGAGATGAGCCGAAAAGACGCCTGATTCGTTGAGAATTCGCGCCTAAATATCTGATCCGATTAGGGCAGTCGCAGCCGAGCCGTGGGCACCGCGGCCATCGCCTCGCACAGCAACCGACCAACGGTCGCTGCGACCCATTGACTCACTTCGATCAATTCTTTAATTTCTGTCTAAACAGAAATAAGAGAAGCCCATGGCCCTCAGCCCGCTCCAAGAACGTTTCATCCTGCACTGGGGCGAGATGGGCAGCCGTTGGGGCGTCAACCGCACCGTGGCCCAGATCCACGCGCTGCTGTTCCTGAGCGAACGCGCGATCACCGCCGACGAAATCTGCGAAACCCTCAATCTGGCGCGCTCCAACGTCAGCACCAGCCTCAAGGAACTGCAGGGCTGGAACCTGGCCCGGGTCAGCCATGTGCTGGGCGACCGCCGCGACCACTTCGAGACCTACAAGGACGTGTGGGACATCTTCCGCGCCGTGGTCCAGGAGCGCCGCCGGCGCGAGATCGAACCGACCCTGACCATGCTGCGCACCGCCGTGCTCGACGGCGACAACGCCGCCGTGCCGCCCGACCCGAACGATCCGCGCGACCGCCGCACTCTGGAGCGCATGCGCGACGTGCTCGAGTTCATGGAGACCGGCACCAGCTGGATCGACGAAATGAACCGGCTCGATCCCAAGACCCTGATCAAGCTGCTGAAGATGGGCGCGCGCATCCAGCAATTCGTGCGCGGCCCGGCGCCGCAAATGCCGCCGCCGCAGACCGGCGCCAGCGGCGGGGTGATGTTCGAGGATGAGGCCGACAACGATGCGCCGGCCGTCGATGAAACCCCGACCCAGACCATGCCGGGCGAGCGCTCGCCCTGAGCGCGCGCCGGCGTTTTTTTGCCTATCAATTTCTGTAATTACCGAAATAACTGTAGGAGACGATCATGAGCACCAAGACTGCCCCGCTCCAAGTCATCGCCCTGTACGACCGTGCCTGCCCGCTGTGCCGCACCGAAATGCACCGGCTCAAGGCCCGCGACTGCCACGACCGGCTGCGCCTGGTCGACATCGCCGCGCCCGAGTTCGATGCGCGCGAATGGGGTTTCGAACTCGAGGCGATGCGCAACGCCTTGCACGTGCGCTGCGCCGACGGCGAATGGCGGATCGGCGTGCCCGGCATCGCCGAGGCCTACCGCGCGGTCGGCCTGGGCTGGCTGACCTGGCCGCTGCGCGCGCCCGGCGCCGGCCGTCTGGCCGCGCGCGCGTATCGCTGGATCGCGCCGAACCGCCACCGCGTCTCGCGCTGGCTGGGTTTCCGCGAAACCGGCCAGGACGCCGCGCCGCGCTGCGACGACGGCCATTGCCCCACGCACTACTGAGCGAGGCGCGTCATGGAACGTTTGTTCATCGCCTTATTGCTGTTGCAGATCGTGCTGGGCGCGATCGACACCATCGCCCACCACGAGTTGATGGAAAAACTCGCCAACCGCCGCAGCGCCGCGTTGGAGCTGAAGCTGCATTCGGCGCGCGGCTTCGTCTACGGTTTTTTGTTTCTGGTGTTCGCCTGGGTCCAGCCGCAAGGCGCGTGGCTGGCGGCGGTGTGGGCCTTGGTGCTGATCGAAGTCGGCATCACCTTGTGGGACTTCGTGGTCGAAGACGCGACCCGGTTGCTGCCCAATACCGAGCGCGTGCTGCACACGATCCTGGCGGTCAACGGCGGCGCGATGTTCGCGGTGTACGCGCTGGCGACCCGGCAGGATTGGGCCGCGCCGAGCGCGTTGCAGAGCCACTCCTTCGGCTGGATGTCGTGGCTGTTGACCGCGGCGGCGGTGGGTATCGCGATCTCGGCGGTGCGCGACGGTCTGGCCGCGCGCGCCAACGCCGCCGAACCGGAGCCGCGCGCGTTGCTGCGCGAGCATCCGCAGCAAGACTTTCTGGTCAGCGGCGGCACCGGCTTCATCGGCACCGCCTTGATCGAAGGATTGCTGGCCGGCGGCCACCGGGTGACCGTGCTCAGCCGCGATCCGCGCCGCGCCGCCTTGCGCTTCGGCGGCCGCGCGCGCTGCATCGGCGATACCGCCGAACTGCGCGACGACGAAGCCATCGACGTGGTGATCAATCTGGCCGGCGCGCCGGTGGTGGGGCCGCGTTGGTCGCCCGCGCGCAAACGCGCCTTGCTGGCCAGCCGGATCGGCACCACCGATGCCTTGCGCGCCTGGTGCGATCGCGCCCAGCGCAAGCCGGCGCTGTGGCTGCAGGCCAGCGCGGTCGGTTTGTACGGCGCGCATGCGCGCAGCGCGCCGGAACTGCGCGACCCGCAACCGGTGCGCGGCGATTTCCCCAGCGAGCTGTGCGTGGCCTGGGAGCACGCCGCGGCCAAGGCCTCGGAGCAGGGCGTGCGTCTGGTGACGATGCGTCTGGGTTTGGTTCTGCATCGCAGCGGCGGGTTGTTGCCGATGCTGTCGCTGAGCGCCGCGCTCGGCGGCGCCGCCAGACTCGGCGACGGCAAGCAGTGGTTCGCCTGGGTACACCTGGACGACGTGCTGAATTTCGTCGAGCAAGCGGTCGAACACGTCGGCATTCGCGGCCCCTACAACCTGGTCGCGCCGGGCGGCTGCAGCCAGGGCCAATTCACCCAGGCGCTGGCGCGTTCGCTGCACCGTCCCGCGTTCCTGCGCATGCCGGCCGCGCCGCTGCGGCTGGCGCTGGGCGAGATGGCGACGATGCTGCTCGACGGCCCGGTGGTCGCGCCGCAACGCCTGCTCGATCAGCGCTTCCGTTTCCTCCATCCCGACCTGGACAGCGCGTTGCGCGCCGGTCGCGCCGGTTTGGACGCCAATCCGCGTTCTCTTACTACGGGTGAAGGACACCCAAAGGACCGACATGGAACTGTTGCATCCCATTGACCTGGCTTCCGATCGCACCGAAGCCAAGGCCAGCGCCGGCGAGATCGCCGGCGGCGACGGCAAACCGCGGGTTGCGCCCGCATCGCACGATCTGGCCGCGTTGCTGCGGGCCGCGCTGGGCGCGCGCTGGTCGCTGCTGCATCCGCATATCCAGGCGCGTTTCGAACTCAAGCCCGGGCAGGCCCAGGCCGAATACGTCGGCAACATGCATCAGGTCCGCTGCACCCGCTTGGGCGGTTTGTTGGCGCGCTTGATCCGTTACGCGCGGGTGTTGCCGCACCACAACGCCGACGAAGTGCCGTTCCGTTTCGACGTACAGCCGATGGCGCGCGGGCTGGGATGGATCAAGACCCGCACCTATCACTTCGTCGATGAAGTCTTCAGCTTCCGCTCGCATATGGTGTTGGACGACGACGGCCGGCTGCTGGAGCACTTCGGCGGCGGCTTGGGCATGCGGGTGCGGCTGGAAGTGCTGCCCAACCGGCTGGTGTTCGTCGACGAAGGCTATTTCCTGCACTGGCGCGGCTTGCGCCTGCCGCTGCCGAAGCCGTTCTGGCCGGGTCGCTTTTTGTTGGTGCATCGCGACCTGGATGCGGAGCATTTCGAAGTCAGTATCGACGTCTCGCATCCGTGGTTCGGGCCGCTGTTTCATCAGGACGGGACGTTCGAGCGGATGAGCGATCCGCTGGGTTGAGGCGTGGGGTGTGGGCGGGGAGGCGGACTTTTGGTTCGTCTTTCCCGCAGGGAGGGGCACAGAGCCTTCAGCGCCACCCCTCCAGAACGTCATTCCCGCGAAGGCGGGAATCCAGAGGCTTCAGCGTCATCCCTCCAGAACGTCATTCCCGCGAAAGCGGGAATCCAGAGGCTTCAGCGTCATCTCTCCAGATCGTCATTCCCGCGAAAGCGGGAATCCAGCGACTTCAAACGTTCTCGCACGAAAGGCACTGGATTCCCGCGTTCGCGGGAATGACGGTAGGTAGGTGTGCGGTTTCTTGTTGCATGCGCTCAAGGCAGGAGCGAAAGCGTGAGCCTCAAGTTCTTGTCGCATGCGCTTAAGGCAGGAGCGAAAGCGTGAGCCTCAAGCCTTCAGCGCCATTCCTCCAGAACGTCATTCCCGCGAAGGCGGGAATCCAGAGACTTCAGCGCCATCTCTCCAGATCGTCATTCCCGCGAAAGCGGGAATCCAGCGACTTCAAACGTTCTCGCACGAAAGGCACTGGATGTTCGGCTCCGCCGAAGTAAAGCGGAGCCCGCGTTCGCGGGAATGACGGTAGGTAAGTACGCGGTTGGCGACTGGCAGCGGACGAACAGCGACGGCCGTCGTCTTTCGAACCCAAAACCCAACCCCTCAAACCGCCCGAAACACCACGTTGTACTGAAACTTCCGCCCCGCCGTCGCGCGCATCTTCTTCGCATCGCGATGCTCGGGATTGATCAGTGCGTTGTACTCCTCGGGCACGATCACCGAAGGCACCAACAGCAACGCCGAAGCGCCGCTGGTCAGCCATTGCGAACCGATCCGCACGCTGGCCATGCCGGCCGGGACCGCGTCCCAGCCGCCGGGCAGGTCGTGCGAGGTGAGTTGGATGCGCGCCTTCCACACCGCCGACGGCACCTCGATCGACACTACGTGCCGGTTCAACGGCAAGCCGTGCGAATCCACGTACGCCGCGGTTTCCAACGCCGCCAGCGCCAGCGAGGTGGCGCTGTAGACCACGCGCTGGCTGTCGTCGTTCCAGCGGCCCGGAAACTTGGCCGCGCCCGCGCCGCTCATGTCGTCGGCGCGGTAAGCGCGGGTCTCGCCGGCGATACGCCAAAGTCTCATTGCGGCCTGGTCCTGGTGGCGAGGGATCGGGTCGCGATCCCGGTGGCGGGCGCCAAAACGGCGCCGCGCGAATAAAGCGGGCGCGCGGCCATCCGCGCGCCCGCAAGGCGCAATACGCGCCGGGTCACTGGTAGGCGCCGCTTTCCAGCGAGCCCAGCAGCCGCGCGACCACGCTCAGGCCGGTCGGCGTATCCAGCAGGTCGGCCGGCTTCTGCCCGCCCAGCGCCGCCTGCGGTTGCTCGATCCAGTTGCCCAGCCAGCGGGCCGAGTCGAAATCGCGCGCGCCTTCTTCGGTGCTGCCGGCGACGATGGATTCGGCGATGCCCAACAGATGCATCACCCCAAGCGCGGCCTGGCCGCTGGCGCCGGTAATGCGCGCCTGCTGCGCGGCCTTGCTTTCGGCGGTGGCCTTGGCGACGCCGAGGATGTTGAACATGCGCACCGCCGACAGTTCCATGCTGCTGGCCATGTGCTTGATGACCTGCGCCGGCACGCCTTCGCGTTCGGCCTCCACCCGCTGCAACGGGCTGGCGGTGCGCAGATACGCGACGTAGCCGTTGAGCGTGCCCGGCGCGTGGTACGACTGCAGCGCGTGCGGTTCCTTCACCGAAAGGCCGCGCTTGCGCCACGGCGGCTTGGGATAGGCCGCTTCCTGCGCGCCGAGCCGGCTCTCGCGAATCTCGGGCTGGGCGCGCGGGCTGGTCTTGGCGGCGGTTTTGGCGGCCGAACGCGGCGCGGCCTTGGCCTGCGCGGGGGTCTTGGCGGCTTTGCTCATGGCGGGGATCCGGTCCGGTCAGTCTTAATCTGGACGGATGATAGCATCAAAATATACAAAATGTGCGCGGCGTCGCGAACCGGGCCGGGGCGGCCCGCATCCGTTCGCGGGCTCTGCGACGTAGTTGGACCATGCTGTGCTCATCGGCGCGGCGGGGCAGGCCGGCGCCGACACGAATTAGGCCATTTGCGGTTGCTATGCTGGGCGGCCCAGCGCTGGCCCGTCCATGCCGGACCGCGCCGGGACCGCAATTCGCCTGCCGCAATCGCCTGTCGCAACTCGTCCATCGTTAGGAGTGTTCAATGAATCGCAAATCGCGCATCTTCGGATCGTGCCTGGGCCTGATCGTCGTAACCGCGTTGCCCGCCCATGCCCAGAAGGACCGTCAGGTCTACGAAGACGCGATCGCGCGTTCGGCCGAAGTCTGTCCGGACCATTCCAACGACCGCACCCGCCCGGGCGTCACGGCGGTCCCGGCCGCCGCGCTGAAGACGCTGCTGTCGCGCGATATGGCGCTGTGCCCGGACCGCCGCCTGGACAGCACCACGCCGGTGGTGTGGTACGGCAAGCAGGGCGTGTTCGCCTGGAACCCGGTGGTGAAGGGCGCGCCGAAGGTGTTGGCTGCGCGCGTGGTCGCGGCCACCCGCGGCGACGACTTCCCCAAGGAGACGGTGGTGTGGAAGGCCAACGGCAAGCTCGCCGAAGGCGCGTTGGTGCCGTCGTTCCGCAAGCGTTGATCCGCACGCACCCAAGCTTCGCGCCAACACGCGCGAGCCGTTCGCAATGAACGAGCAAAGGGCCGGCGCATGCCGGCCTTTTCGTTTGAACGCGGCATGAAGGCGCGTTCCCGGCGTCGGCGCCGGAATGATGAACGCGAGATACACCGACTGCGCGCACGCCGTCGGCAGCAACGGAATTTTTATTCTCTAGCGGGCATTGCGCTCGGTATCGTTGCGCACGTCGACCGCAGGGCCGCGCGGTCTTCATGTTCCGGCTGATCGATACAAGCTCCCACGCCGATCCACGGCGGTTCGTTCGGGCTGTTCGATCCGCTCAAGCACGCGGCCGATTCCAAGGTTTTACCGAGCTTCCGAATGCGTGTGCGAGCGCTCATTCGGACACGGCCGCGTCGACATCGGCCATCGCATTGCAGACGCTTCGAAGGACGAATGAACAAAGCCGGCCCGCAGCAAGATGCCTGGATCCATGCGAGCGCCTTGCTGATCGCCGTCGCGGCGACGCTGTTCGCCGGCTGGCTGTTGTTTTCGTTGCCGCCGCCGCCGCCCGCGGCCGAACCGATGGACGTCGTTCTGATCGAGCCGGCGGCTTCGCAGCCGCCGACTGAAGAATTCATCGAGATTCCGGCCGCGGCCGCAACGCGGCCGGCAACGTCGTCGCGACTTGCGCCCACGCCGCCGCGTTCGACCGCGAGCGCGCCCGTCATCGCCCCGCCAGCGGCGCCGCGCCCCAACGACGACTCGCCAGCGCCGCCGGCTCGCCCGCGTTTGTATACCGCCGATGGCCGCGTCGCGATCGGCGTGAGCCCCGAGTTCGATCCCATGCGCGCGCCCGAGGCGCGCGCGCCGGGCGATCCCGACGATCCCAGGCTGGCCGCGGCCAAGCGCAGGTTCGAGCGCTCGGTGCCGATCCAGGCGCAAGACTCGATGTTCGCCAAGGATTGGAAGACCGACGGCAATCTCGCCGACGGGCTGATGCAGAGCGCCAAAAAGGGACTGAAGAAAATCGTCGACAAACTGCCCGGCAAGAAACAGATCCAATCCGCGCAAGCGCGTCCGCCGCCGGCGGTGCGCTTCAATCCGGCCCTGCACGAACGGCCTTCGGATTTGGGCAGCGAAGCCACCGGCGATGCCTACAAGGCCGCGCCCATCGCCCAGGAGCCGGTGCCCGGGCTGGACGGCGAAGCCAGTCGCCGCATCCGTTGGGCGATCGGCGAAGTGGAAGCCGATCACCCCGGTTGCGATCGCGCGCGCCTGCGCAAATTGCTGACGCCTGCGCTCACGCATTTGAGCGAACTGGAAAAAGTCGAACGCGCCATGGCCAGCGGCGTCGACCCGATCCGCGCCGAGCATCTGCTGCCGCGTTCGGCCGACATGGCCTACAACCAGGCGCGCCGCGCGATCTGGTACGCGAAGCAGCAACTGGCTACTTGCGCGGCCTGACCCGCGAGCGCCGGTACTGGCCGCTCGCGCGAGGATTCGGGCACGGCGCGATCGGCCGCGGTCACCAGCGATAGCGCGCCGAAGCGACCCAATTGCGCGGCTCGCCCCAGCCGACGCTGCCGTCGTACTCGGAGATGCTGTTGTAGTAGTACTTGTCGAACAGGTTGTTGACGTTCAACGACAGCGACAGCCGGTCGTTGATCTCGTAGCGCGCCATCGCATTGACCAAGCCGACCGCGCTTTGCCTGCGCACGTGAGTGCCGACATGCAGCAGTTCGTACGGCGCCTGCGCCGAGCGTTCGGGCGAGAGCGGGTAGCCGGCGACGGTGTGGTACGCGCTCTGCCATTGCAGACCGCCGCCGACGGTCAGGCGCCGCCACGCGCCGGGCAGGCGGTAGGTCGTGGACAGCCGCAACAGGTTTTTCGGGATGTAGGTGTTGATGCGCTGGCCCGCGCCGTTGCGGGTGATGGCGTGGGTGAAGCCGCCGTACAGGTTCCAGTCGGGCGCCAGTTGGCCGGAGAACTCGAATTCCGCGCCCTTGGTGCGGTTGCCTTTGCCGCTGGACACGTACGGCGAACGGCCGCCGGGTGTGAGGTAATTGGGCGGCACGTTCGGGTCGGCGATGGCGAGGTTGTCCTGCACCGATTCGAAGTACGCGAACGAAGCGTTGAGCCGGCCGTCCAGGTACTCGGCCTTGGCGCCGATCTCGTAGTTCTTGCCGATCATCGGTTCGATCATGCGGTCGTTGCGATCGTATTGCTCCTGCGGGAGGAATACGTCGGCGTAGCTGGCGTACAGCGAGTAGGTCGAATTCAGGTCGTAGACGAGGCCGGCGTACGGGGTGATTTCGTCGTCGACGCGGTAGCCGTCGCTGATGCCGCTGAAGGCGCCGGTAGCGCGGTCGAAATTGCGCGTCCAGGTCTTCCAATTGCTGACCCGCGCACCCAGCAGCAGTTTCAGCGGATCGGCGAGGTTGAGCCGCACGGCGAGATAGCCGCCGCCTTGATCGGTATGCACCGCATTGTCGCGATGGCCGGTGCGGTAGGCGGTGTAACGCGGCGCTTGGCCGCGCCAGGTCCACAGGTTGTAGGCATCGAGCACCACTTCCTCGCCGCGCAGCGGCCGCGTCGCCGGATCGAAGTCGGTGCCGAGCGTGGTGCGCGTGCGCGAGAAGCTGTTGTAGCCGAACACCAGTTGATGCTCCCGTCCGAACAGGCGGAACGGGCCTTCGGCGAACGCGTCGAAGGTGTTCTGTTTGTCGGCCGACCACGAGATCACCGCACTGTCGGTGTAGGGGCCGCCGCCGTCGCGGTCCGGGTAATCCCACGGCATCATGAAATACAGCTGGCCGCCTTGCATGTCGATGGTGTTGTGGGTGGCGATCGCGCTGAGATGCCAGCCGTTGGCGAAGCTGTGGTCGAGCCCGGCGAAATAGGTGCGCTCCTCCAGCGGCCACGCGCTCGATTTGGCCGCGGTGCTGAACGAGCGCGGCGGATTGATCCGGCTGCCGTCGCTGTACCAGTACGAGACGTTGTTGGTGTTGATCACGCCGCCCTGATCGGTGCTGGTGGTTTCCAGGCCGATCCGCAGCAGGGTGTTGTCGCTCAAGTCGGCTTCCAGCGTGCCGTAGAGGGTTTTTTTCTCGGTGCTGTAGTAGTCGATGAACGACTCGCGATCGGTGTAAGCGGCGGCGACGCGGCCGCGCACGCGGCCGTCGGCGAGCAGCGGGCCAGACACGTCGCCTTCGATCCGGTAATTGTTCCAGCGGCCCACGCTTGCGTTGACGTAGGCCTCATGGCGGCGGGTCGCGCGCTTGCGGATCATGTTGACCGTGGCCGAAGGTTCGCCGGTGCCGGTCATCAGGCCATTGGCGCCGCGGACCAGTTCGACCCGTTCGTAGGCCACCGAATCGCCGCCGACGTCGGGACGGCGGCCGCCGGGGAATTGCTGCACGCCGTCGACCTGGATGTTGTTCACGTCCAGGCCGCGCGCCATAAAACTCGGGCGTTCCAGGCTGGAGAGATTGTTGACGAAGATGCCGGTGGTGTTCTGCAACACGTCGGCGATGGTGACGTAGCCGAAGTCTTCGATTTGCTGGCGGGTGATCACGGTGACCGACTGCGGGGTCTCGCGTTGCGTCAGCACCATGCGCGTGGCCGAGACCGTGGCCGGCGCCGCGTACGAGTCCAGCGATTCGGCGGTGACTTGGACCTGCTGCAGGTTCTTGACCTGGTCCGCATCGGCGGCGTCTTCGGCCTGCGCGCTGGTGGCGCCGAGCGAAAGCAGCAAGGTAAGGGCCGAAAACAGAGTGCGACGCGCAGGCGTAACCAAACGCCGCGGGTGCGCGGCAGTGCGGGAGGAGGGCATGGGGGCGCAGGCGATTTGCAAAGGAAGATGGGAATCATTATCGTTTGATGCGGTCGTCACACGCAATATGCATGCAGCGACAATTCGCGGTGTCGGCGATTCGATGCGCCCGAACGCGATCGGCATGCGGGGTAACGATTCAATCGTTGCGATGCGTTGCGAACCGGCCGACTGCGCGCTGTCGAGTCAGTGGGTCAGTCGGCAAGTCTTTGTATCGATCGCGCGATCGCATTCGGATCCACGTCGACGATCGCGTCCGATTCTCCGCTGCCAGCCGCACCGATCGAGCGGTGATATGTGTGACAAACAGCATCACGCCGCAGCGGCTTCGCATCGCCAACAACGCGATTCACGGTTGCGCACCGCATGCGCATCGTGGCACCGCGCGCGCCATGCGCCCGCGCATGCGGCGCCGATTCCGCCGAACTGAATGCGCGCCGCCGCGCTGCCGCTTGTCCGCGACCATCGCCAAGCACTACACTCCGCCCGCCACAGGTGCCTTGCCGTCGGTCCATACCGGCGAGCAGGGTGAAACGGGAAGCCGGTGCGGACCTAACCGTCCTATTCCGGCGCTGCCCCCGCAACGGTAGGCGAGAACACCCGACGTAAACCACTGCGCTCGCGCGGGAAGGAGTCGGGGTGATGCCACGGCATCGCTCGCAAGCCCGGAGACCGGCCCGTGGCGGACATCGGGAGATGTCCTTCTCGGGTGTTGCGGCGGGCAACCGGACGAGCTGATGCGATGCGGCGTCCGTTCGCCTTCGTGTCGTCTTGTCTGATCTCTCCGCGGCATCCGCTTTCGCGGGTGTGCGATACGGAGACCGACCATGAACGAGATGCATCGCGTTGCGACCGACGTCGCGACGGTCAAGCTTTTGATCGACGGCGAGTTCGTCGAATCCACCACCACGCAATGGCGCGAAGTCGTCAATCCGGCGACCCAGGCGGTGCTGGCGCGCGTGCCGATGGCAACTGCCGATGAGGTCAACGCCGCGGTCGAGTCCGCCGCGCGCGCCTTCAAGACCTGGCGCAAGACCCCGATCGGCGCGCGCGCGCGGATCTTCCTCAAGTATCAGCAGTTGATCCGCGAGCACATGAGCGAGCTCGCCGCGATCCTCACCGCCGAGCAGGGCAAGACCTTGCCCGATGCCGAAGGCGATGTGTTCCGCGGCCTGGAAGTGGTCGAGCACGCCGCGGCGATCGGCAACCTGCAGTTGGGCGAGTTGGCCAACAACGTCGCCGGCGGCGTCGACACCTACACGCTGCTGCAGCCGCTGGGCGTGTGCGCCGGCATCACCCCGTTCAATTTCCCGGCGATGATCCCGCTGTGGATGTTCCCGATGGCCATCGCCACCGGCAACACCTTCGTGCTCAAGCCGTCCGAACAAGACCCGCTGGTGACCATGCGTCTGGTCGAGCTGGCGTTGCAGGCCGGCGTGCCCAAGGGCGTGCTCAACGTCGTGCACGGCGGCGAAGACGTGGTCAATGCGATCTGCGATCACCCCACCATTCAGGCGGTGTCCTTCGTCGGCTCGACCAAGGTCGGCACCCACGTCTACCAGCGCGCAACGCTGGCCGGCAAGCGCGTGCAATGCATGATGGGCGCGAAGAACCACGCCGTGGTATTGCCCGACGCGAACAAGGAACAAACCCTCAACGCGATGGCCGGCGCCGCGTTCGGCGCGGCCGGACAGCGCTGCATGGCCGCGTCCACCGCGGTGTTGGTGGGCGAGGCGCGCGGCTGGATTCCCGAGTTGGTGGCCAAGGCGCGCACGCTCAAGGTCAACGCCGGCACCGAGCCGGGCACCGACGTCGGGCCGGTGATTTCCTGCGCCGCGCGCGAACGCGTCGAAGCGCTGATCGCCTCGGGCGTGGAGCAGGGCGCGGTGCTGGAACTCGACGGCCGCAAGCCGGACGTGCCCGGTTACGCGCAGGGCAACTTCATCGGGCCGACGATCTTCTCCGCGGTCGAACCCGGCATGCGCATCTACCAGGAAGAAATCTTCGGGCCGGTGCTGGTGATTCTCGGCGTGGACACGCTGGAACAGGCGATCGCGCTGATCAACGCCAACCCCAACGGCAACGGCACCGCGATCTTCACCCAATCCGGCGCGGCCGCGCGCAAGTTCCAGGAAGACATCGACGTGGGCCAGGTCGGCATCAACGTGCCGATTCCGGTGCCGGTGCCGCTGTTCTCGTTCACCGGTTCGCGCGCGTCCAAGCTCGGTGACCTGGGTCCATACGGCAAGCAGGCGGTGATGTTCTACACCCAGACCAAGACCGTCACCGCGCGTTGGTTCGACGATGAAACCTCGGGCCAGGGCGTCAACACCACGATCAGCCTGAAGTGATGGCCGCCGTCATGGACTGGCAGGTCGCGGCGGCGTTGCCGACCGGGCTGAGCGAAGAACAGGCGGCGTTCCGCGAGGCCGCGCGCGATTTCGCCTTGGCGCAGTTGGCGCCGCACGCGGCGCATTGGGACGCCAACAGCGTGTTTCCGCGCGAGGCGATCGCGCAGGCGGGCGAATTGGGTTTCTGCGGGTTGTACGTCGACGAAGCGGCGGGCGGTTCCGGGCTGACCCGCCTGGATGCGGCGATCGTGTTCGAAGAACTCGCGGCGGTCGATCCGTCCACCGCGGCGTTCATCAGCATCCACAACATGGCCACCTGGATGCTCACCGCGCACGCCAACGACGCGGTGCGCGCCGAGTGGGGGCGGGAGTTGGCCAGCGGCCGGCGCCTGGCGTCGTACTGCCTGACCGAACCCGGCGCGGGCTCGGACGCGGCATCGCTGCGCACCCGCGCGGTGCGCGACGGCGATCATTACGTGCTCAACGGCGCCAAGGCGTTCATCTCCGGCGCCGGCTCCACCGACATGCTGGTGGTGATGGCGCGCACCGGCGGCGATGGCGCACGCGGCATCAGCGCGTTCGCGGTGCCGGCCGACAGCGCCGGCATCGGTTATGGGCGCAAGGAAGAGAAGATGGGCTGGAACAGCCAGCCCACCCGCGGCATCGCGTTCGAAGACGTGCGGGTGCCGGCGCAGAACCTGCTGGGACGCGAAGGCGACGGCTTCAAGATCGCGATGAAAGGTCTGGACGGCGGCCGCCTCAACATCGCCAGTTGCTCGCTAGGTGCGGCCCAGGGCGCGTTGGACGCGGCCCGGCGCTACATGGGCGAGCGCCGCCAGTTCGGCAAGAAGCTCGCCGAGTTCCAGGCCTTGCAGTTCAAGCTCGCCGACATGGCCACGCAGTTGATCGC
This sequence comes from Pseudomonas sp. CGJS7, assembly GCF_036961695.1. NCBI lineage: Bacteria > Pseudomonadati > Pseudomonadota > Gammaproteobacteria > Pseudomonadales > Pseudomonadaceae > Pseudomonas > Pseudomonas sp. CGJS7. Next base: position 16,989 of record NZ_JBAMDI010000045.1, read on the forward strand.
CTCGCGCCAGATGGTCCACACCGCCGCGCGCAAGGTCGACAGCGCCAGCGCCGACGCCACGGTGTGGTGTGCGATGGCCAAGCGTCTGGCCACCGACGCGGGCTTCTGGATCTGCAACGAGGCGCTGCAGATCCACGGCGGTTACGGCTATATCCGCGAATACCCGATCGAACGCCTGCTGCGGGACTGCCGGGTCCATCAGATCCTGGAAGGCACCAACGAAATCATGCGCGTGATCATCGCGCGCCACCTGCTGAACACCGACGAGGAATTGCGATGAGTCTTGCCGATAAGGCCTACACCGGGCTGAAGCTGGAGATCGACGGCCACACCGCCGTGGTCACCCTGAGCAATCCGCCGGCCAACACCTGGACCCGCGACAGTCTGGCCGCGTTGCGCGATCTGGTCCGCGATCTGGACGGCGAGCGCGAGGTGTATGCGCTGGTGATCGTCGGCGAAGGCGAAAAGTTCTTCTCCGCTGGCGCCGACCTCAAGCAGTTCGCCAGCGGCGACAAGGCGCTGGCGCGCGAGGCGGCGCGCCGCTTCGGCGAGGCGTTCGAAGCGCTGAGCGCGTTCCGCGGCGTGTCGATCGCGGCGATCAACGGCTATGCGATGGGCGGCGGCCTGGAATGCGCGCTGGCCTGCGATCTGCGGATCATCGAGGAACAGGCGCAAGTGGCGCTGCCGGAAGCGACCGTCGGGTTGTTGCCGTGTGCCGGCGGCACCCAGAACCTGCCGCGTCTGGTCGGCGAAGGCTGGGCCAAGCGGATGATGCTGCTCGGCGAGCGGGTGGATGCGGCGACCGCGCTGCGCATCGGCCTGGTCGAAGAAGTGGTCGGCAAGGGCGAGTCCAAGGCGCGCGCCCTGGCCTGGGCCAAGCAGGCCGAGAAGCAGAGCCCGATCAGCGTGGCCTCGTGCAAGGCCTTGATCCAGGCCACCCGCACCCAATCGCACGCGACCGCGTTGGTGCGCGAGCGCGAGGCGTTCGTGGACTTGTTCGACAGCGCCGATCAGGTCGAAGGCGTGGCGGCGTTCCTGGAAAAGCGCGCGGCGCAATGGAAGAACGCATGAACGCCTCCCTGCAGGAAATCGCGACGTCGGCGCCGGTGTTGTTCGAGGAACGCGCGGTCGCCAACGGCCGCAAGCTCGGCATCGCCACGCTCAACGCGCCGGCGACCTTGAACGGTTTGTCGCTGGAGATGGCGACGCTGCTGGACGCGCAGTTGGCGTCGTGGGCCGGCGACGCCTCGGTGGCGCTGGTGGTGCTGCAAGGCGAGGGCGAGAAAGCCTTCTGCGCGGGCGGCGATCTGCACGGCCTGTACCGCGGCATGAGCCAGTACCGCGCGGCCGGCGGCGGCGACATCCGCAACAACGCCCAGGCGAGCGAGTTCTTCGCTACCGAGTACCGCCTGGACTATCGCATCCACACCTATCCCAAGCCGCTGCTGTGCTGGGGCCACGGCATCGTGATGGGAGGCGGCATCGGTTTGATGGCCGGCGCCAGTCATCGCGTGGTCAGCGAGCGCTCGCGGCTGGCGTTTCCCGAAATCACCGTCGGCCTGTACCCGGACGTCGGCGGCAGCTTCCTGCTCAATCGGGTGCCGCGCCGCGCCGGGTTGTTCCTGGCCCTGACCGGCGCGCCGTTGAACGCCGGCGATGCGATCTACGCCGGGCTGGCCGATCACTACGTGCCCGAAGCGCAACGCGGCGCGGTGTACGCCGATCTGGTCACCGCGGCCTGGTCGGGCGATGCTGCGCGCGATCGCGATCTGCTGAGCGGATTGCTGCGCGCGCGCGGCGAAGCCGCGCCGGCCGGTCCGCTGCAGCAGCACGCGAGGCTGGTCGAAACGCTGTGCAACGCGGAGGATTTGCCGACGGTGGTCTCGCGCATCGACGCGCTCGAAACCGACGATGCATGGCTGCAAACCGCGCGCAAGACCCTGGCCGCGGGTGCGCCCGGTTCGGCGCGCCTGGGTTATGAACTGCAGCGCCGCGCCGCCACGTTGTCGCTGGCCGATACCTTCCGCCTTGAGTATCTGGTGTCGCTGCAATGCGCGGCGCACGGCGATTTCGCCGAGGGCATCCGCGCCTTGTTGATCGACAAAGACCGCAACCCGCGATGGAATCCGGCCGCCTTGGCCGATGCCGACGCGGCTTGGGCCGACGCATTCTTCATCGCGCCGTGGGCCGACGATGCTCACCCGCTGTCCGCTCTGGAAGCTTCCACGGAGAATCGAGCATGAGCCGCATCGCGTTCGTCGGACTGGGCAACATGGGCGGGCCGATGGCGGCCAATCTGCTCAAGGCGGGGCATTCGTTGCGGGTGTTCGACCTGTCCGCCGCCGCGGTGCAGGCCGCGGTCGCGGCCGGCGCGGTCGCCGCGGACAGCGCCGCTGCCGCGGTGGCCGATGCCGAAGTGGTGATTTCGATGCTGCCGGCCAGCCGCCACGTCGAGGGTTTGTACCTGGGCGAGAACGGTCTGCTGCGCGCTATCGCGCCCGGCGCGCTGGTCATCGACTGCAGCACCATCGCCCCGGCCTCGGCGCAGAAAGTCGCGCAAGCCGCCGCCGCCGCCGGCATCGACATGATCGACGCGCCGGTGTCCGGCGGCACCGCCGGCGCGGCCGCGGGAACGCTGACCTTCATCGTCGGCGGCGAAGCCGCGGCGCTGGAACGCGCGCGCCCGGCCTTGCAGGCGATGGGCAAGAACATCTTCCACGTCGGCGCCAGCGGCGCCGGGCAGGTGGCCAAGCTGTGCAACAACATGGCCCTGGGCGTGATCATGGCGGTCACCGGCGAAGCGTTGGCGTTGGGCGTCGCCCACGGCCTGGACGCGAAGGTGTTGTCGCAGATGATGGCGGTCAGCACCAGCCGCAGCTGGGCCACCGAAGTCTGCAATCCCTGGCCGGGCGTGCTCGACAACGCGCCGGCCTCGCGCGGCTACAGCGGCGGTTTCGGCAACGATCTGATGCTCAAGGATCTGGGCCTGGCCGCCGAAGCGGCGATGGGCGTGGGCGCATCGATCCCGCTCGGCGAACTGGCGCGCAATCTGTATGCGATGAACAGCCGCGCCGGCCACGGCGGCCTGGATTTCTCCAGTGTGATCAAGCTGGTCGCCAAGGACGCATGAGCGCGCCGCGCAAACCGCTGACCGCGCCGGGGCAGGGCGGCAAGCTGCTGCTGCACTCGTGCTGCGCGCCGTGTTCGGGCGAGTTGATGGAGGCCTTCGTGGCCTCCGGCATCGAGTACTCGGTGTTTTTCTACAACCCCAACATCCACCCGGTGAAGGAATACGAACTGCGCAAGGACGAAAACATCCGTTTCGCGCGCAAGCACGGCGTGCCCTTCATCGATGCCGATTACGACACCGACAACTGGTTCGCCCGCGCCAAGGGCATGGAAAACGAACCCGAACGCGGCATCCGCTGCACCATGTGCTTCGACATGCGTTTCGAACGCACCGCGCTGTATGCGCACGAGCACGGGTTCGAGTGGATGACCAGTTCGCTGGGGATTTCGCGCTGGAAGAACATGGCGCAGATCAACGACAGCGGCCACCGTGCGGTCGCGCCGTATGCCGGGCTGGGTTACTGGGATTTCAACTGGCGCAAGGACGGCGGCAGCGCGCGCATGGTCGAAATCAGCAAGCGCGAGCGCTTCTACCAGCAGGAGTACTGCGGCTGCGTGTACTCGCTGCGCGATACCAACCGCCATCGCAAAGCGCAAGGGCGCGAGCGGATCAAGCTCGGGGTGATGTATTACGGCGACGAGCCGGAAGCCGACTGAGCGCGGCAGAGCGCCAGTGGAAGCCATCGCGACAAGGAAAGCGGCGTCTATGAGCAAACCGACGTTCTACGTCGAGGTCGTGCACGCGGGTCGCGAGCAGGACCATCACGATTATTGGGTGCTCGGCCGCCGCGCCAGCCGCTCGGGCGAGCCGCTCAGCGTCGAGGCGATGAGCTTCGTCGAAGCGGTCCGCGCCAGCAATCGCAGAGAGGCGATGGTGCTGGTGCGGCGCAAATACCCGGGGCATGCCTTGGCCGGGAAGGTCGACCGGGCCTGAGCCGATACCGGGCGCCGCCGGCCGCTTGCTATCATCCGCAGGCGATATCCATCGCACGCCTCGAGCCGCCGCCAGGGGACGCCAGGTCTTCTACCCGGGCTCTTGAGTCATGCCTATTTCCGAATCGGCGGCGTTTCGCCGCGGTCTGCGCAGGTCGTTCCTGTTCGGCCTTGTCGTTTGTCTGTGCATGTGGTCGTCGGTCTCGGCACAGCCGCGCGATCCGCGCCAGACCATCGGCGCCACCGTCGCCGACGCGCCGTCGACGGCTTATCGTTTCGAGCGCTTCGTTGTCGATGACGGCAGCGGCGAGCGTTGTTGGCGGGTGACACTGGGCATCCCGAAACGGTCCGCGCCGCGCGCCGGATTCGCCGCGTTGTACATGCTCGACGGCAATGCCGCGCTGATGGAATTCGACCCTGGCCTGCTCGGCGAACTGGCCGGCGCCGCGCATCCACCGGCGCTGGTATTCGTCGGCTACGACAACGAACTGCGCATCGATTCGGCGGCGCGGACGCGCGACTACACGCCCAGCGCGGTGATCGAGGGCGGCGAGCGGCGCGGCGGCGGCGCCGAGGCCTTCGCCGACGCGTTGCTGAGCCGAATCCAGCCGGAAGTCCGCCGCCGCGCGCGCCTGGACCGCTCGCGCGAAGCGCTGTGGGGGCATTCCCTCGGCGGCCTGTTCGTGTTGAACCTGCTGTATACCCAGGGCGATGCCTTCGCCGCCTGGCTGCCGGCCAGTCCTTCGTTGTGGTGGGACCAAGGCCTGCTGCTGGGCGCGCCGGAGCGGGACTTTGCCGAACGCCGCCGGTCGCGGCCGGCCACGCTGTGGATCATGCAGGGCGAGCAGGAACGCCGCGCCGACGACGGCGCGCGCGACCGCGGCGATCCGCGCGTGGCCGCGCATCTTGCCCGCATCGCCGCGGTGCCGGCCGACGCGGCCGAGCGTCTGGCCGAACGCCTGGATCGCAAGCGCGGGGTGCGGGCGTGTTATCGATCCTTCGCCGGGCTCGGCCACGGGCCGATGCTGCGCGCGTCGCTGCGCGCGGCGGCGCGGATCGTGGCGACCGATCCCGGCGCGCCTTGCCGCTGGCCCGACGCTGTGGAGCCTTCCGTGGAGCAGGCACGACCCGCGTCGCGCCCTTAGCCAAGCCCGCGGCGGTGATTTATTCTTGCGCGCTATCCCATCCCTGAAGGAACAACGCGCCGTGGATTTGGAAACGATCGGAACCGTGCAAGAGATCGACAGCGTCCAGGAAGTCAATCGGCTGCTGGAGGAGGGCTGGGTGATCCTGGCCATCGCCACCGGCAAGCACAACGAAGGCGAGCCGTGGATCCGCTATTCGCTCGGCCTGGAGTATGAGGACGAGGACGAAGACGAAGAGGACGAAGAAGGCGAATCGGAAGAGTGATCCGCCGCGGGCGCGGCCGCCTGCGGCCGCGCCCGGTTTCGCCCGCCGCATCGCGCGCGGGCCGCGACAGGTTGGCGACAGCGCGTCGCCCTAGAATCGCGAGCCTCCATCGGCGAGGCGCCCCATGCACAAGATCACGTCCGTTGTCATCGCGCTGAGTCTGTCCAGCGCCGGCGCGCAGGCCGCCGAGCCTTCGGCCTTGTTGCGCTACGCCCCGTCGAATCAGGCCCAGCTCATCGCCGGCGCGCGCACCCATCGGATCGAACTCAGCGAAGGCGCGGCGATTCAGGCCGCGGCCAAGGGCGGATTCTCGCTGGCCACGCCCGACGGCAAGCGGGTGTTTTTGCGCTATCTCGGCCATCGGGTCGAAGACAACGGCGATCTGACCTGGCGCGGCGCCGTCGACACCGCCCTCGGCGAGCAGACCGCGACCCTGACCTTCGGCAGCGATGCAGTGTTCGGCACCATTCCCACTTCCAGCGGCTACGCACTGCGCATCGTCAGCGAAGGCGACAAAGTCTATCTGGTGGAAATCGACGAAAACGCCGTGCAGCGCAGCATGCACGTGCATGGCGATACGCCGACGCCGATCGACTACGTTCCCGCGCCGAGTTCGCTGCGCAAACAGAAAGACGCCTCGGCGCAGTCGCAGGATCGGAACCAAGCGTTGGTCGCGGCCGCCGCGGCGGCGCCCACGGTCGACGTATTCGTCGCCTACACCGCCGGATTGCGCAGCCGCCTGGGCTCGGCCGCGGCGATGAAGACCCGGATCAACCACGTGGTCAGCGTGACCAATCAGGCCTATGCCGACAGCGGCGTCAAGGGCCGGATCCGTTTGGTCGGCACGGGCGAGGTGAGCTATCCGGATGCGGTGTCGCTCAGCGTCGCGCTGAAGGACCTGGCCGATTCCGGGCAAGGGCGCGGGCCGGCGTCGTTGGCCAAGATCAAGTCCTGGCGCGCGGACAAGAAAGCCGATCTGGTCAGTTTGATGATGAACTTCCACTCCGCGCAGAAAGCCTGCGGACTGGCGTATACGCTCGGCTACGACGAAACGCCGATCACGGCCGAGGACGCACCGTACGGATTCGGTACCGTGGCCGACGGGAAGTTGTCGAACGGCACTTATTGCGACGACCGCACCTTCGCCCATGAGATCGGCCACAACCTGGGACTGCTGCACGATCGCGACAGCAGCACCCAGGACGCCAACGGCGACGCCATTCCCGGCGCGACCAGTTACGCGTTCGGCTGGCGCAAGAATCTGGCCAACAACAAGAGCTTCGCCACGATCATGGCGTACCCGACCGGCAGCCAGCGCACGTTGCTGTACTTTTCCTCGCCGACCTTGAAGAAGTGCAACGGCGATCCTTGCGGCGTTGCGGGGAAGGCGGACAACGTCAAGGCGCTTAATCTGACTATGAGCAAGGTTGCGGCGTTCAAATAACTTTGCTGGTTGCGTGCTGTTGCAGCGGGGCGGGTAGGGGCGGGAGAGTTCTGAGCGCGATGCTTGGCCGATTTCATTCGTCGAAGCGGCTTTGCGCGCGATCTCCCAGAACGTCATTCCCGCGAAGGCGGGAATCCAGAGACTTCAGCGTCATCCTTCCAGTCCGTCATTCGCGCGAAAGCGGGAATCCAGCGACTTCAAGCGTTCTCGCACGAAAGGCACTGGATTCCCGCCTTCGCGGGAATGACGGTAGGTAAGTGCGCGGTTGCTGAGTTCAAAGTTACGAATTCCGAATCAACCAACGCTTCGATACAACTGCACAGGCTTAGCATCGGCGCGTCGAATCACGCCCTTCGCCTCAAGATCGAGCTGCACCGCCTTCAACCACCACCCAGCGGTCTTCCCCTGCGGAAACAACGCCTCCGGCAACCGCGACAACAACGCCAGCTTCGCATCGGCCACCTTCAATCCCGGCGCCCGATCCGGCAACACCGCCAACAACGCCTCGCGCATCGCGGTGTACTTGGCGCGATCCACCCGTTCGGTCCGCCCCGGCGTATTGACGTTCTCGATTTCGATCTTGTCCTCAGGCATGCACCGTCTCCGCCACCTCGATCTTCGGATTGCGGAACCCCATCGCGATCCACGCGCCCAGCAACTTGGCGTAGAACGACAACGATTGGGTTTTCAGATTCGGAATATCGCCGGGCAGCGAGGCCGCATCCGGCCGGTCGCTGGCCATCGTGCGCACATCGACTTTCGGCCGCGTCCGCTGCGGCCACAGATGCAGATACACGCTGAGCCAGTGCGCGCCCTTCATCTCCAGAAACAGCGGCGTGTTGCAGCACCTCGCCACCACCCGGCGCGAGCCGGCTTGCGGCGATAAGCGAAACTCGCCCAGATACTGCGCGCCAGAGACGATCCGCACTCGATCCTTGCGATATTCCGCGGACGGCGTCGCGCGATAAGAAGTCAGCAGATTGCTCGCACCGGGCAGCTTGGCCAGACGCTCGGCCGCCGCGGTGCAACTGTCGCACAGGCACTCGGTCACCAGGATCGGCGCACCGCTGGCTTCCAGGCGGGTTTTCCCGCATGCGCATCCGATGTTGCTGGTCTGGCTCATGGCGTTGCTCCCTCGGCGATGTCGAACAGAAGGCGGATGTAGCGGTCCAGGTGATCCATGCTTTCGCGCGCGAGCGCCGGATCGTTGCCGGCCTTGGCCAGGACGAAGCCGCCCTGGACGACGGTTTGGGTATGCCGCGCCAGGCTTTGCGCGGTCCAATCGGCGCGGATGCCGCGATCGCGGCGCGCGGCTTCGATATCGGCTTCCAGCGTGGCGGTGTGGCCGAAGATGCTGCGGCCGCAGGCATCGCGGATGTCCGGAGCGGTCGCGTAGATCTCCTGCGCCATGGTGCCGGCCAGGCAAGTGAACTCGGCCAACTCGCCGATGATCATCGCCTTGCGGAAGGCCACATACGCCAGCACGCGTTCGAGCGGATCGGCCGGCGCGTGATAGGGCGCGGTCTTGAAGAACTCGGTCACACCGGCCGCCCAGAACTCCGCCGCGGCGACGCCGAGCGCGTGCTTGCTTTCGAAATGATGGAAGAACGCGCCCTTGGTGACGTCGGCGGCCTTGCACAGATCCTCGACCGTGGTCGCTGCGTAGCCCTTGGCGCGGACGATGTCGCGTGCCGCTTCCAGCAGGCGCTCGCGGGCGTTGCCGCGTTCCGGGGATTGTTTGGTGGGTCGGGCCATAGCCTAAACATACCATTTGGTCGGTATGTGTCAAGCGCATGACCCGAGCCCGGCGGTCGGGCCGGCCTGGCGGGCGGTCCTGAGGGGATTGCGGCTCCGCGCTATCGGCGCCACAGTCTGGCCACATCAGGTCAGGAGCGGTCATGGACGCAGCGACGAACCCGAATGCTCAGTACAGCCCGCTGCGTATCGGCGCGATCTCCGGAGCGGTGTCGCTGCACGCTGCGCTGCTGCTGGCGCTGACCTTGCCGGTGGCCGCATCGATCCAGCACGGCGACGAATTCTTCGTCCCCTACGAGCAGCATTGGGACTACAGCTCTCTGCGGGATTTGTGGCGGCCTTACTACCGCTACGGCGCCACCGGCGCGAAGCTTAAAACCATCGTCGCGGCCGCGTCGTTCCAGGATGGTCGACCGAGCGCATTGCCTGAGATCGCCGCAGCGCCGGACAAACTTCCGCTACCGATCGACGCGCGTACGCGCACGTTCAATGAGCGCCCGCGAACCGTCGAACTACGCATTGCGATCGCCGCGACCGGCGCGGTGATGGACGTGGCTATCGTGCGCAGCAGCGGCGACCGCGATCTGGACAACGCGGCGCTGCTCAACGCATGGCAGCACTGGCGCTTCAAGCCGGCGCGCGATCGCGGCCGCGAGGTTGTTTCGGCGTTGATCGTGGCGATCGAGTTCGATTTCCATGGGCAGAGCGAGCAAGCGTCGCGTCATGAGCCCTGGCATGGGGTCGTCTACTAGAAGCGACATGGATCGCGCGCCGCAACGCAACGGCCGAGCCATACAATGCCTCGCATCCCATCGGGATTTCGACAGATTGAGTAACCATCGGCATGCCGCAGGCTGGATGTAAGCCAAGCGGCAGAGCGGGGAAAGTCGAAAGCGATCGCGTCTCCAGTTATCTGTGCGCATCGAAGCGTTCCGGATACAAACGCCGCGACGACAACGCGCAGAAGTTGAACATCCCTACCTGGTCGCCGTTTGGGTTGCTGACCGTCTAAGTCCGCTGCACTGATAGGGGGACGCGCGGCCCGGCGCGTTTATCTCTGGCATGTGCCATGCATCACGCGGCCGGTCGACGAAAGCGGCGCTTGAGCACTTTCGATCACTCTCGCGGCTTCGGTTCGGACGCCGTCCAAGCCCGTTGTCGCGTGGACGTCGGTCGGCCGCGCTTATGCATGGTTTCCAGGCGCAACTACGGGGAGAGTTGAAATGAAGCGTTTTCTTGCTCTGATTTTGATGTCGTCGGCGATCGTGCCCGCGGCAGCGTTGGCCAGCGACGGCACGGTTCGCATCGAAGGATCGGTGATCGCGCCCACCTGCGTGCTCACCAACGGGCCCACGCCCGCCGACATCCGGGTCAGGTTGCCCGCGGTCGCGGTGTCCGCGCTCGCCAGTTCTGGCCAGACCGCCGGACGCACGCCGTTCGTCATCCGCGTCGCCGATTGCGATGCCACCACCGCTCAAGTCCAGACCTACTTCGAGCCGGGTCCGACCATCAACACCAGCAGCAACAACCTGAGCCTGCAAGGAAGCACCGGCAACGCCGGCAACGTCGAGCTGCAACTGCTCAACGCCGATCACTCGCAAGTGTTGCTCGGCAATCCGCTGGGACTGCAGAACACCCAGTCGGTCGCGGTGGAAAACGGCGGCGCCGCGTTGCGCTACTACGCGCAGTACGTCGCCACCGGCGCCGCCACCGCTGGCGCCGCCAACAGCAGCGTCACCTTCACCCTGATCTACCAGTAATCCCCACCATCCAACGTGCGTGCCGCCCACGGCGGCCGGAGCGGCGCTCCGGCCGCGACGGGCGCTGCATGTCCGGAACAACCCGAGGAGTTGCGGTATGCGACAACATTGGAACAGGAAGATGGCGTTGTGCGTGGCCACCGTGGCCGCGCTATCGGCCGGAGCGGCGCAAGCGCAGGCGCAACTGGGCGATCCGCTGTATCGCTATCAGTGGCATTTGATGAACTACGGCCAGAGCGTGCTGGCCGATACCCGGCCGACCTTCGCCATCGACATGGGCATCGACGATCTGCACGACTACAACATCCGCGGCAAGGGCGTGATCGTCGGCGTGCTCGACCGCGGCATGGAAATCGCCCACCCGGACATCGCCGCGAACATGGTCCCCAACGGTTCCTGGAACTTCAGGAACAACACGCACGACCCCTCGCCGGGCGCGGGCGGCGACGCCCACGGCATGGCGGTCGGCGGCATCATCGGCGCGGTCGGCTGGAACGGCATCGGCGTGCGCGGCGTGGCCCCGAGCGCGCGACTGAAGAGCTTCAACTTCCTCGACGCCGGCGGCACCAGCGCGCAGATCCAGTACGCGTGGTGGGACGGCGCCGAATCCAAGGACGTGGCCATTTCCAACAACAGCTGGGGTCCGACCCAGCCCGTGGTATTGCCCACAATCTCCGAGAACGAGCTGGCGGCCTGGGAAAACCCCATGTCGGCCACGCGCGGCGGCCTTGGTACGGTCTACGTCAAGGCGGCGGGCAACAGCTTCAACAGCATCCCCAACAACAGCTTGGTGTTCCCGGATTTATGCCCGGCTGGACGCCCGGCGGTCGGCTGCAGCCAGTCGATCTTCGCGAGGGAATCGAACTTCTTCAACGTCATCACCGTCGCCGCCGTCAATGCCGCCGGCCGGCGTTCGAGCTACTCCACGCCCGGCGCGTCGATGTGGGTGTCGGGTCTGGGCGGCGAGTATGGCCATCAGCGGCAATACTCGGCGGCGGTGAATCCGGTCAACTTCGATCCGGCTATCGTGACTACCGACTTGTCCGGTTGCGCGAACGGATACAACACCGATGTCGCCGCCAGACGGCTGAATGCCTTGGACTCCAGTCAATCGGCCATCGACAACACCTGCAACTACAGCGGGCGCATGAACGGTACCTCGGCAGCGGCGCCGACCGTTTCGGGCGTCGCGGCGTTGATGCTGCAGGTCAATCCCAAGCTGACCTTCCGCGATGTCAAATACATCCTGGCCACCACCGCGCGTCAGATCGATCCGCAGCAGGCCGCGGTCAGCAACGCGCAGGGCACGCTGCTGTCGGCGGGATGGACGGTCAATGCCGCAGGCCGTCCCTTCAGCAATTGGTACGGCTTCGGCTTGGTCGATGCGACGATGGCGGTGACGCGTGCGGGCGGATTCAAGACGTTGGGGCCGCTGATCGACAGCGGCTGGCAACGCGCGGCTCTGGCCGCGGCCCAGCCGGCCGGCAACGTGGCCGCTCCGGCGCGCGCGACGATCCGCATCGCCGGCGGCGCCGCCCGCGTCGAAGCGGTGCAGATCGGCTTCGACACCAACGCCCGGGCAGGCGTCAATTTCCCGCTGGTGGCCACCAACGTGAGGATCGTCCTGATCTCTCCCAGCGGAACCCGCGCGGTGATCATCCCGCCCGGATCGGTTCCGGCCAACCTCAACAACCAGACGCTCAGCACTTCGCTGGTAGCGGCCAACGCCTTCCTCGACGAAAACGGCAACGGCGATTGGACCCTGGAAGTGGTCGACACCGCCCTGGCGGCCGGCGCTGCGCCGGTTGCGAACCTGTCTTCGTTCAAGATCCGAGTCCTGGGGCACTAACCATGAAAATCCAAACTCAATCCCTCTGCGCCTTAGTGCTCGCCGTTGCGATCGCGCCGCAGGCGCTGGCCCAGGCCGACGCCCTGAAGCAAGCCGAACTGCAGCAAGCGGCGACGGGCGAGGCATTCACGCTCGGAGCCACCCAGTTCCGATTGGCGCCGTCCGCCGTGGTGCGGTCCGACGCCAACGCCGCCGCCACCCGCCTGGGCGCTGCTGGTTATGTGGTGGAGATCGCGCCGCGTAGCTCGGGCACGAACACCCAGGAGGCCATTAAGGCGCCCCTGGGCCTGGCCGCCGCGTCCGCCGAAGACAATCTCGCCGTCGCGGTTTCCGCGAGCGGGAGCGCGGTGATCTTGAAGCCGGAGTTGAACGTGTACTTCAGCCATATCGGCGTGGTCGACGAACTCGTGCGCGAGAGCGGCGGCAAACTGCTGTATTCGTCCGAGATCGGCGGCAAGGCGACGATCGGGTTCGGCTCGGTCGAGCAGGCGCTGGACGCGCGTGAGCGCATGCTCGGTCGCGCCGGAGTCAAGGAAGTGGCGCCGGCTCTGCTCGATGAGCGTCAAGTGGCTTGGTGAAGCGAACGCCGCAGCGCCAGTTCGCTGGCGCTGCGGTAGCTGCTGGGTTCTACCTGCTTCGCGGTCAGCATGGATCCGCGGGTGATGATCGTCAGCGATAGCCTCCGACCACGAGATCATCGACCTTCTTTCTCAACATTCGGTCGACTTCCACGATCTGGTCGATCGGGAACTTGGATCGGTCAAAGTTGTAACTCAGACTTACGGTTTCGCTGAGCTGATAGTCCACTCCGCAATCGTCGCGCGAAAGGCTCGGTCCGAGTCCGCAAAGCACCACGAAGGCATGTCCGTCGGGCGTGGAGTGTTCGGCCAATGGGACTCGGAGAATGGTCGTTTCCGCGCTTTCAATCGGGCCATGGCCGCTGCAGATCTCCAGCCCGGATGAGCGCGTTTGGCACTGTGCTTCAGGCCCTCTCGAAGCGGCAACGTACTGATTGCTGCGCTGTAGCGAGAGATTGGGATGGTGGCCGTACAGCCTAGGCCTCGAAAGTTGCGGGAACGCCTCCTTATTTGGCTCGTTCTCGCTCAGGTCTTTTAATACTTGAGCTAACGACAAAACCTGGATTGGTCGAGGGTGCTCTACGCATTCGCCCAGGTCGCCCTCATCCGGTCGGAGACGGGCGGTGGAGTCGGGGGCGCGCCGGGGAAACTTGAAGATCGTTTTCCCAGTAATGGCATAGACCGATGAAGGATCGCGTCCATTGGGGCAGACGGGTTTTGGCGGCGCGCTGGTGGCCGCGGGCTGCATAGCTACAGTGTCCTGGCTACGCACTGCGTCCGGGTCGGAACGATCGCAGGCGCTGAGCGCGATACAGGTCGCGCCGAGGGCGATCAACCGGTTCAACTTGACCATCGCAAACTCCGTTTTCATGAATGGCCAGCCGGGCGCGCAAGCCCGCTTTCGTGCTGCTGCGCCGAACTCCAGAACCTGATTTTACAAGTCCGCACATCGCGTTTGGATTGAACGGGGCGGGCTACAACGGCCACAAAAAAGGCCGGAAACCCTTTAATCAAGGTGTTCCCAGCCTGTTTCGGACCCTCGCGGATCGGTGGATGGTGGAGGTGGGCGCTACCGTCGATCAGCGGTAAATTCTTGAATCTAAAGGGTGTTGGGCAACCAAAAAACGTAGATACCCCCACACATACCCCCGCTCGAAGTGGCTTGATCTCCGACCGGCACTCCGCCGCCGGTCCACTCCTCTACTAGTCGTAGTGGCGGCAGTTGATGTTCCGGTTGCATTTCAGGCAAGGCCGAAATCTGCCCCAGCGGCCCGATCGTTCGCTGCCAAGCATCCCGCCACATTCACAGAGCAGGCCTTCGCCGTTCAGGCACCTATAGAGCCCATAGAGACGGTACATCCCTAGGAGCGCGCCGCCGATCAACAGGGCGAGGCTAGCTAAGCCAAACACCTCGCGGATTCCTCCAAGGAGAGGGTGATCTCCGGAGGGAGCTAAGAGCATCAGCAGCAGGCTGGCTGCGACAAGAGCGAGAGCGGGGAACAAGGCTTTCCAAGCCATCCAGTCGTAGGAGTTCATTGCGTCACCTAATTTAGTGAAAAAGCCCCCGGCCAGATGGTAATCATGCACTCGGAGTTCGCACAGGGTGAGACTGCTGGACTAGCTTGTTCCGATGAAGTCGGCGAGTCGCTTGGCCCGCTAAGTGAAGCCAGCTGGAAACGACAGAGAGCGAGTCGTCATACGCCATAGTGCGGCCAGCGGCCCCATAGTTCCTTAGGCCACTCAGCCTCGGATTCGAGCTGACCGAGGAATCCGCCGGGGAAGAAAGTTCACCAATTCACTCGCTTGGCAGCTTCGACGAGAGCATAGTTACTGGGTCCCCGCCGCGATGCTGGGGCCCGGAGATGCCAGCGTTTTCCGATCAAGCCCTGCTTGGAGCGCCCTGTGACCGACTGGCTGGCCGTTTTAGAGGACGACCCCTGGGACAATTCCGCGAACTGGATTGACGGGGTGTACGTGGGCCCGGCGATGGCGGCGAGCCAGGGCTCGGCTGGAGGCCCAGCAAGAGGCGCACAAGGCCGCGGTTGAGGAGCGGGCTAGGGAAGATCTAGGACGTCGGTAACCCGACGGAGCGGGCGTGGAGCGCAATTCCGGGCCAGAACTGGCATGTCGACTGCTTTTGAACACCCAGAAAGACCGTTAGCGATCCGTAGCCATAGGCTGTGGCTTAAGGCGAAGTTGAACCGCCCCGAGAGATCGGATTTCCTCCGATCTCCGGGGCAGCTCATAGCAGGCTTCTACTTGGTGCAAGTAAAAGTCGCGGGCGCCGCACTCAGCTGTGGCGTAGGAGTGAATATGCACCGTCGGACAATTCCAAGATTCCGACGAAGCACTGCAGCGGAATGGGAATACTTGCAATCAACCCACGTTTCCCTTGGCGCAAGCGACCACTCCGTCGCCCCTGACTTCGCATCACTGCCTATCAATAGCCTCATCTCATCCGGTGGGCCACTGTAGACATCCACCTCGCGCAATTTGTGCTTCGTAGTGGAGAATCGCACGCTCCACTCAGCGGGAGGTGGGGTGATGCTCTGATTTCCCTCCACAATTGTAGGGCAGCCAAGAATTTGAAGTGCTGATGCTAACACCGTGGCATAGATTGTCATGTGCTCACCAAACAATGGTGGAGAAGTTTTTCGCCGAATTTACATAGTTCTCATGGGCGTTGCCGCCGTTGTAATCCCAGTCAAGGCTTCTTGTTCGCAGGGTCGAGTACTTCGGCCACTGGTCAATTACTATTATTCCATCCCCGCTATGTCTGTAGCCGACAAATATCGCAGCATGTGCAATTTTATCCTGAGGGAACAGTCCGTTCTTGAACGTTGCGATTGCAGTCCCTGGCTCCAACGCAAGCCCCGGTCGTAGGAGACGGCCTGGCCGCCAAGTTGTTGTATGAGGTGCTTTGAGCCGGACTTTAATCAGTTCCGCGCACCAATACACGCCATTGTTGTCTTCATCGGAAGCAGTAAGCTCCAAGCCGGCAAAAATCTGCCTAGACAACTCTGCTGCATTCGGAAGAATGTGTTCCTGTGGGCGATTCCCTGCCAAACCATCCAGCGAGCCGATTGGGCCGCTAGACCAGGCCAATCCCCTGTTATTGCCAAGCAATGACTGCAGTCCGAAACGATCCGTACCGATCAAAGGCGCTGCCTCAGCATAGCCGTATGTAGAAATGCCACCAGCCAAGCCAATGGGATCGCTCTGAATGTACCGACCAGACAATGGGTCGTAGTCACGGAAGTAGTTGTACACCAACCCGCTGGCCGAATCGAACCGCTGCCCAGGGAACCGCAGATTGAACACAAACTTGGTGCCGTCCAGGTCTGGATCTTGATTTGGGGGGCTGTTGCCAAATGCCTCGCTCTTGGCATCCCAGGTCCAGACTGCGGTGTTGCGGGTAGGATCGATGACTGCACGCGGCGTGCCGAGATGATCGGTCTGGACATACATCAGTGTCTGGCCGGCGCCAGCGCCGACAAGTAGCCCGGCGGGGGCATCATCAAGCCAAACAGCCTGCTGGACCGTTGCACCAGTTGCGTCGTAGTCACCAATCCAGTTTCCGGCCTCGTCGTAAACGGCGAAGTTCTCTACTGTGCCGGTTCCGTTCTCGACTGACGCACGCTCGCCACGAGCGTTGTACCGGTAACTGGCCTTGACCATGCCATTTTGCTTGAACTTACTAAGCCGGTCGTTGGCGTCGTACACGAACTCGCGTGCCGTGCCGCCAATGCTGGTGGTGTTGCCTATTGCGTCGTAGCTGCGCGTGACATTCGCGACTTTCGTCAGGCGATGGCTGCCGGATAGATAGGTGTAGCTTTGCTCGCCACCGCCATCGGTCATGCTCTTACGGTTGCCTGTCTCGTCGTATTTGTACTTCTCAATCGTATTGATTCCGTCCAGCGTTTGGGTCAATCGCCCTAGCTCGTCGTACTTGTAGTTGGCCAAGCTGGCACTCATCAGGCCGTTCTTCAATTCCTTGATGTCGCCGGCTTCGTTGAAGACATAGCCCAGCGAAATGCCGCCGCTGGCGTTGTCGTGTATAGACTTGATGCGGTAGTCCATATCGGCATCGATCGCCAAAGCGCGTCCGTTACCGTAGGACCAGCCCATTGAAGGGCCAAACGGTTGATAGAAGGCGTACTCGATCAGGCGGGTAGTCGGAGATCCGGCAGGTTTGACATCGACATGCGAGATGCGGCCATCACTGCTACGGATAAAGCTGGCGATAGCGCCATCCGGGTAAGTCAGTGCGACAAGATTGCCTTCGCGATCGTACGCGTAGAGCAGAGTGAAGCTTTTGCCAGATACCGTCTGGGTCTTGCGGACGATCTGGCCGAAGCGATCGTAGCAGTACGTCAGCTCGGTGCCGTTTGCTCTCGCTGCCGCCAGCCGGCCCTTGGCGAAAGTCTCGTTGGCCGCGCAACCGGCCGGGGCAACGTCATAGTCGTACTCGACATCGGCCTGCCCAGTTGCCGTGTAGAACACGGCTTTTGGACGTCCAAGTACATCGTAGGTATAGCGGTGGGCGACGGCGTCGTTGGCGTCCTTCTTCGTGGCCAACTGGCTAGAAGCATTGTAGGTGTAGTCGGTGACTCCGGTGTCCGGGCTGGTCAGCTTGGTCCGGTCACCAAAGCCGTTGTATGCATACGACGTGATCAGCTTGCTGGGATCCGTAACTTTCACGACCTGATCAAGCGCGTTGTACTCCAGCAGAGTCTCTACCGGCTTGACCGAGCTAGTGCCACTGACCGGTTGCTCGATGGTGACCTGCGCGAGCGTGCGCTTCAGGCGATTGAGTGAATCGTAGGTCTGGAAGACCTCCTGTCCCAGCGGATCTTTGGACGTCTCCGGATTGTTGTTCTTGTCATATCCGAAGGTAGTGGCGTTCAGCGCTGCGTCCTTGGCTGTAACGAGTTGCCCCAGCGCGTTATAGATACTGGACATCGTCTGGGTTACCGCGCCTGCCGTGGTCTTAGTATCCCGCTGCTTCACATTCCCGGCGTTGTCCAAGGTGAAATTGATGCTCTCACCGTTGACGTTGACGATGGCTTTTAGACGCCTTGCGTTGTCGTAGCTGAATCCAGCGCTTTCGTTGCCCGTGGAAATCAACCGGACGAGTCCATCGGGCTCGTAGTCGATTTTCGTCACGCGATCGTCGTTCTCCGTAGTTCCATCCGAGCCACGGACCTTGATATCGGTTGGCCATCCGCGTGCGTTATACGTGTAGTCGGTTTGGACACCATTCGGGTCCAGTAGGGCCAGGACACGGCGTTGCGGGTCGTAGCCAAGTACTTCGATGGCCTGCCCAGCGGCGTTGATTGTTTTGCGCAGGTCGCCCTTGCGATAGGTACATAGTGCAGGCGTGGAAGCGCAGGTGCTGTCATCGCTGCCGTAATACTCAAAGGCGGTGACGTCGTTGACATCCGCACGGGGGCCATCCACTGACTTCAGCAAACCCAGGGTCGGGCAAGCGCTGTTTACAGATGCCACATCAACGGCTTCGCAATAGGAAAAGGCCGTGGTGCGTACCTCGTTGGTGACGGTGTCCCGTACGGCTACGCTGACCGGTTGCAACCGTGTGTTGCGTGTGATTCGTGTTTCTTGGTTCCCGACGGTCGAGCGAATCACCCGATTGCTAGCAACATCGGTCGTGACCGTGCGGACACGCTGTTCCGGCTTCCCCAATGCTTCGGTAATCGTCTCGGTCCTGGCCAATGCTCCGGTCACCGGATCGATTGCCTCCGTGTACACATGCCGAGTCTGGACCTGCTTTCGATCGGTCGTGGTCGCTACGCGGCGCCGGAAGTCGGAGTCCTCATCGTTGTAGACCGTAGCGACCGCACCACGACTGCTATCGGAGACGCTGTTGACCTTGCGCGGAGCCTCGCTGGGGGGCTCGTCCGCGAGACCGAAGGTGGTCTGATTGCCCAACGCGTCGGTCACGACCGCTCCGCCGGTCGCCGGATAGGTCAAGGTAACGCCATCGGCGCCACCGTCGTGCTGGCTGGAGACCACGCGGCCCTTGTCGTCGTAAGCAAACGTGCTGTAGCGCTTGTTGCCTTCGATGGTGACGCCGGTCAGGTAGCGCGGAAAGCGCGTGTCTTCGTAGTGATACTTGCGCTTGATCGAGTTGGCGTACGCGACGGTTTCGACCTGGCCCGCGCCAGTATAGGTATACGACGCCATCGCGAATCCGGCGGATTTGATCGCCAGTATGGGCTGATAGCCGTTCGGACCACCGTACTCGAACGTCAGAGTGCGTCCGCTGCTGTGGGTGATCGCGGCGAGCCGGCGCATCGGATCATAGGTATACGTCAGCGATGTCCCATCCTCAAACTGCTGTTCCAGTAGGCGACCCTCAGCATCGAACCGCAGGATGCGATCGCTGCGGAAAAGTTTCCATTCGTCACCTACCTTGACCGCGCGATCACCTCGGCCATCGTCGCTCTCATACGCGTCGCCGACCTGAGTAAACGACAACTGCGAGCCATCGGCTTCGATTAGACCAACGTAGATGGCGTCGCTGGAACTGTCGGGGTTCTTATCCGCGGTCAGGCGGATGTTGTGCGAATGAGTCCAGCCGGCACCGAAGCCACCTGTTGGTACCGCTGCCGCGGAATGGAAGTAACGGGTGAAGCTGATCCATCCGAGGTCGAAGTCCTGCTCCGGCTGCATTTTGTCGCCGGTAGACGGATCGCACGGGTTACCTACAGGGCACTGACCTTTGGCGAGCGTGGGCGTCCAATAGCGCTTGCGGGCATCGAAAACAAAATTTTCCTGCCCGACACAAGCCTTGCGTGTGGAATCCCACCGCATCGCTTGTGGGTTGGAGCAATTGACCTCGCGGATTGCGACGAAGAAATTCGCGTTGTCGTCCTTTACCTTAGGGGCGCAGGAACCAGCCCATTCCTTGTACTGATAGGTTGCCTTGTAGTACCAGCGCTCTCCATTCAACGTTCCGTCTGCAGCATAGGATCGGATGGTCCGCTCGGGGTGAATTTCGAGAACCGTATTCGGCGTGCAGCCGGAGTCGATGCTTCTTTGATCGAAAGACTGCCGCTCGTTAGCAAGTGCTTCTTCGTACGTCGTTCCGCCTAATGGATAGGTCCAGGGACCAACGATTGTGGCTTCGGGCCCGAGCTCATACTTCGAGATGGATCTATTCTTGAGAATGATCTGGCCGGTAACATGGAAGTTCAGCGGGCCGGCATCACGAATGCTCGGCAAAATGGCCTCACGGATCGCGTCTTGCGTAGCTGATTCGGTACGGAACGGACCTGTGCCTTGTGCATCGTAGGTCCGCCACCAACGTTCGGTTTCGGCTTGTGCAACGGCGTTGGTGGCGACCAGGGCGGTGGATGTTGCGGCTATCACGAGCCACAGGTTTCTCCGCCATCCCGGAGGACTTGTTGGTCTGGGTATTTGCGCTACTTGGCGCTTCGATCTTGCATTCACGAGACAACTCCTTTTGGCACGGTGCAACAGCACAGGCGAGGGGCCTGTGCTTAGGGAGACGGTTCGGACGGACACAGCCAAACGCCCACAGGCGGGCGATCAGGGTTAGGCGACGGGGCGATGTGCACCATGGGACGTTTCCGTGTCAGTGCGAGACAGGGCCACGGGATCCATGTGGCAGTCGGCAACATCATTCTCCAGTTGGCCGTCTCTGGCAAGCATCTCCGTGTGTGAGATCGCCACGGCTTGCAGGCACGAGGCTGAGAGGTTCACGGGAGCCGCCTCAGGCGGGTATCCGGCAGCCGGGTAGCCCTTACATGCCCAATTAGCCGAGATGGTCGTCAAATTGGTTTGCACTGGGATGTCAGGCGATCGTGTGCATTTACTGCACTAGCCGGTTCTGAGCTAGGATGCGGCGGTCGATAGGCGCCAGAGCGCGCCCGGGGCCGGCTTGGGGAGCCACACACTATGAATTTGTTGTTGGCTAGGACGACTGCGCTGCTATCGCTAGCTTTACTGTTTTCCCTAGCAATGGCCGATTCAAAACCCGAGCCGAGTTTGGCAAAGGTCGTGTCCTACGTTGCCGAAGTATTTCGGGTCCGCGAGATGATGACTCAAGCCACCGTTCAACAATCGGCTGGGGATCCCAAGTTCCAGGCGGCGATGAAAGCGGCTTTTGCCGACATCTTCATAAATGATCTCGCCGCGAGACTGGCAGTCCCGCTTTCTGAGTCGTTGACACCGGCAGAAGCTACTCCCTGCTTGGAATTCATAGAGTCCGATGACGGCGCTGCATTCTTGGCCGTTGCTAAGCAGGCTGAGACTACGAAGTTGCTCGGTGAAGCTGTCCTGGAGATGCCGCAACCTCAGCGAAGAAGGACCAGGGAATTTTTCGATTCACGCTGTTTCAAGACTGTTGTTTCTTTTTTAGGGTCAAAGGAATCACTCGACATCTCACAACGGTATGGACTGGAAGTGGTCTGCTACTTCATCAAACGGACCGACCCGAAAATGGCGAACGTGAGCAAGAAGGCCCGCGAAGATTGCTCGAAACTTTGAGTTGCGCCGACTTCTTAAGCCTAAGCGGCGTGATCTCGGATCGCTGCTCTGCTGCTGTTCTACTCTTCGGCTTCTGATTCAAGCCGCCCAACAACAACTCCAAGCGGCACTGGCTTATGGAACTGGCCAAGTTTGACCCGCTCGTAGATGCTTGATTTGGATAGGCCTACACGACTCTTAACCTCCTGCAGTCGGAGCAGGCGATTCGGACGCGTGCGATGGGCTAGAGGGTTGGAGGAAGGATCAGTCATGCATGGTGGCCTCTGCCTCTGCCTCTGTCGCTGTCGTTACAGTGAAAGTGGATCAATCAGACCTGGGAGCGCCTCCAGCTGCTGGCGCCGTTGGCCGAGCGCCGCGCATGGGTGTTGCTGCCTTCGAGCAGCGCGCGCACCATCGGCGCATAGAACTAGATAGGGAGATCACGCATGTCCGTTACTCCGTTCGTAGAAGCAAGCATGGACAAGTTCATGCGACTCGCAGAAGAATTCAGAGATGAAAGCGACAGGGGCTGTGCCGTACTTGCGGTGTGTGTGCTGGAAGAAATGCTCGCCACCATCGTTGTGAAAGCTGTTAGTGGCGCGAAGCTAGCAAGGCAGAATCTTGCTCCACCAGGTCGCTTGTCTCTGGCAATCGAAAACGCCGAAATGCTTGGTCTGATTGGGGCAGATGAGGCCAAGTCGTTCAAGGCGCTAGTCAAAATTCGCAACGAGTTCGCACATGGCGTCAAGGAAGGGCTGACGTTTCAAACGGAGCGTATTGCGTTGCTCTGCCGAGATCTACCGCTTCCAGTTCCTGAGGCCGTGAAAACTGAGGTGGTCGACATCAGAGCGTTGACTCCCCGAAGCAAATTTCTAATAACGGCGTCACTGATCCAGTTCGTGCAGGCTATTCGATTTGACAAAGTCGTTCCGTTTCCAGTGCCGATGATCTTGCAGTACGCCTAAGTGCCTGAGGAAACTCACCTGGCCATTCGGAGCCCGGCGAACTCGCATTAGGTCCAGGCTTGGCCTTGCGGACAGCGAGGTCGCTTAAGGGCATTTGGGGGTATCTGCCGGGCATCGAGGAGATGTACCCCAAGATATACCCCCAAAATCTCATGTCCGATGTCGGGCTGGGGCGGACTGCAGCGGACACAAAAAAGGCTGGAAACCCCTCAAATCAAGGTGTTCCCAGCCTGTTTCGGACCCTCGCGGATCGGTAGATGGTGGAGGTGGGCGGAATCGAACCGCCGTCCGAAGGCACTCCATCCCCGGCACTACATGCTTAGCGCTCCGTTGGATCTCGTCCCGGGACAGCACGGCGCGCAAAGCGCATCCAAGGACCAGCCTGTTAGAGGTTGACCGGGAGCTGACAGGCAACGGCCCCCGGCGATTCCGTGATAATGACCCTACGCTGCGAGCACGGACACAAGCAGTTTCGGGGCTTACGCCTTAAGCGGCGAGAGCGTAGTTGTCGTCGTTGGCAACTAGAAGTTTGCAGCTGGATTTACGAGGAAAGCTACCCCCTCGGCATGCACCAGGCGATTTCGCGACCCCCGTCGAAGCCAGTGCACCCCCGGGGACAGCATCACGCTGACCACACCAGTATAGGGGCTGCGGTTGCGTTCACAAGTCTTCGGGCGTCGGCGGTATGGCCGCGGTTGCGGTTCGCCGTCGCCGGCGCGCGCATGCGAACGCGTCGACGCGCGCGCATCGCCTGCGTTCGCGATCGCCGGCATGGTTGCGCGCACGCTCGCGCGACGGCGCCGAGCCGGCGCCGCTTCACAACCGCAAACGATCCACCGCCGCTAGTTGCCGTCGAGCAATTCGATCAGCGCGCGCCGCTTCTTGCGCGAGAGCTTGCGCATCAGGCCCATCAGCCGCAGTTCGTCGGGATCGCTGTATTTGGCCGCGTTTTCGCGGACCGACAGCGATTTGCCTTCGATGGTGCCGCGGCCGGTGGCCAGCCACTCGAAGCTGACGTGCTGCTGCACCGCGATCTGCAGCATGCGCTCCAGTTCGGGCAGGGCCAGGCCGACCAGCCATTTGCGGGCGGTCTCGCGGCTGACGTCGTAATAGGCGGACAAGGCGCCGGTACGGGCTCGGCCTTTGGCGAAACCGGAGAAATCCAGGGCCTGGTGGAGCCGGTTGGCGAATTCTTGATGGGGCGCGTTAGTCATAGGTCTCGCCGGAGCATCCTGCAGGGCTGAAACGTGGGCGCTGTCTCCTCGGTGATCGGGCTTCGGCCCGGCCTGGATAGCGCAACTCATTGTTGCGTATCCCCTCGTAAAAAGATCACTCTTTTTGCTCGTTGAAAAGAGCAATTTCAGATGGTAGTTTGGTTTGGCATGGATGCCGGAGAGGAAGGGTTATGGAGCGACTCAAACGTTTTATCGTCAGTACCGCTGCGAACGGAGCGGGCCATCCGGCCGCTCCGGAGGTCGGCGCCCGGAGGCGGGCTGCGCAAACCGGAAACCGCGTCACGATCGTGGCCGAACCGCAGGCCGAAAGTGGCGTGGAATCGCGCGGCCGGGGTGCTAGCGGCCGGCGCGGGCGGGGCAAACCCAGCAGCCGTTCGCCCAATCCCATTGAACGCTACATCGCCTGTTTCCCGACCGCGCGCGAGGCCGCGCAGGCGGCCGGGGTGTCCGGGGCGATGCTGCGGCGGATGCGGGTGCGCGGCTATGTGTCGACCCGCGAGCGCGCGCTGGTGATGGCCCAGGCCTGCCGTTTCAAGATCAAGCCGGCCGAGCTGTTGGCGCTGACCCCGGGGGGCGGGTGATGGCCGCGTCGGTGTGGGTGCCGTGGGTGTTGGTCGCCGGCGCGGTGGTGTTGATCGCGGCGCTGGTCGCGGCCGGCTGGGGCTTGGGGCGGCTGGCGTCCCGTCACGACCGGCTCGCGCAACGCGCCGATCGCAACGGCCGCGCGTTGCTGGAACTGGCCGATGAGATCGAGCGTTACCTGGCGATGCAACAGTTGTCCGGGGCCTCGATCCAGCCGCAGCGGCATTGGCCGCGGCTGTGCCGGCGGCTGGCGGTGGATCATCTGGACTGCATCAACCGGTTGATGCTCGACGGCTTGCGCCGCGATTAGCCGCGCGGGCCGGCGCCAACGCGGCGTGATGCGGCCTGCGCGAGGCGGCTTGTATGCTAGGGCGGATGACGACGACCGATCCGGCCGCCCACGCCCCCGCACCCAACGAGCCGGACACTTCGCCGGACTATGCCGACGTGTCCGGCCTGATGCCGCGTCGCGGCTATTTGCTGGCTTTCATCGTCTTTATCGTCGCGCTGGTGCTGGTGTTCACCGCCTGGCGGGTCGCGCGCGATCGCGAGCAGCGCGCGGCCCAGACCGAATTCGTCGGACGCACCGTGCAGGTCACCGAGTTGATCCAGCAGCGGCTGGTCAACTACGAACTGGTCGCGCGCGGCGGCGTGTCGTTGTTCGCCTCGGTGCAGCGGCCGACCGCGGCGCAGTGGAAGGCGTATGTGGAAGGCATGAACATGCAGCGGCGCTTCCCGGCGACCTTGGGCCTGGGGTTCACCGGTTACGTGCCGCAGCGGTTGTTGGTGCAGTTGCAGAACGAGTGGCGCGACGCCGGTTACGGGTTGCTGACGGTGCGGCCGTTCGGCCAGCGCGAGATCTACGGCCCGATTCTGTTTCTCGAACCCCGGACGCCGGCCAATATCGAGGCCATCGGCTACGACATGTTCGCCGAGGCCACCCGCCACGCGGCGATGGAGACGGCGCTGGAATCGGGGCAGGCGCGCTTGTCGGGCAAGATCGAATTGATCCAGGACAAGCACGACGGCACCCAGAGCACCGGCATGATCCTGGTGCTGCCGGTGTATCTGGGCGGCGGCCGTCCGCAGAGTCCGAACTTGCGCCGCGCCGAGATGCAGGGCTGGGTGTACGTGCCGTTCCGGATGGAGAAGTTCATCGAGACGTCGCTCGGCGACAGCCACCGCGACATGCGTTTCCGCGTTTACGACGAAAGCGGCGGGCGCGACACCTTGCTGTTCCAGCCGGCCGGGCCCAAGCCGCAACAGCCGGCGGCGTTCGTGCACAAGGCGACGTTCGAGGTGTATGGGCGGACCTGGCGGATCGAGTACGAATCGCCGCCGATCGAAGAAGCGGTGCCGCGGATGGAGAACCTGCGCAACATGTTCGCGCTGGGCATCTTCACCTCGCTGCTGTTGTACGGCATCGCCCTGGTGCTGGCGCATACCGAGTCGCGCGCGCGGCAGATCGCGCTGCGCATGACCGAGGACTTCCGCCGCAGCGAGGCGCGGTTCCGCGGCGCGATGCAGTATTCGGCGATCGGCAAGGCCTTGCTCGACAGCGAGGGGCGCATCGTCGATGCCAATCCGTCGCTGTCGAAGATCGTCGGGCTGCCGTTGCCGCAACTGCTGGATCAGCGTTTCGACAGCCTGCTCGAGGACGACGACGGCGAAAGTCTGGTGCTGAGGGGCGAGGAGGGCGATGGCGACGGCGTGCAGCGGGCCACCCGCCGGTTGCGGCGCCAGCACGGCGTGGCGCGGCAGGTGCAGCTGACGTATTCGCCGGTGCCGGGCAAGGTCGGGCAGGACATCACCGGTCTGGTCCAGGTCGAGGACGTCACCGAGCGGCTGCGCGCGGAAGCGCGCGTGCATGCGCTCAATCGCACCTTGGAGGCGCGCGTGGCCTTGCGCACGCGCGAGCTCAGTCAGGCCAATCAAGAGCTGGAGGCGTTCGCGTACAGCGTTTCGCACGATTTGCGCGCGCCGCTGCGGGCGATCGACGGGTTCAGCAAGATCCTCGGCGAGAAATACGCCGACCGTCTCGATGAGGCCGGCGGCGGCTATCTGGCGCGGGTGCGCAAGGCCGCTGCGCGGATGGGCGATCTGATCGATGCCTTGCTGAAGATGTCGCGTCTGACTCGCGGCGAGCTTAAGCACGAGACGGTGGATTTGAGTCGCGTGGCCGGCGAGCTGATCGAAGAGTTGCGCATGGGCGATAGCCAGCGCGCGGTCCAGGTGCGGATCGAGCCCGGCCTGCAAGTGGTCGGCGACGCGCCGTTGCTGCGCAACTTGTTGGGCAATCTGCTCGGCAACGCCTGGAAGTTCACCCGCGACCGCGATCCGGCGCAGATCGAGTTCGGAATGGTGGAAACCCACGGCGTGCGCGAGTTCTTCGTTCGCGATAACGGCACCGGGTTCCCGCAGGCCTATGTCGACAAGCTGTTCCGGCCGTTCCAGCGTTTGCACAGCGTCGAGGATTTCGCCGGGCATGGCATTGGGCTGGCGTCGGTCAAGCGCATCGTCGAACGCCATGGCGGCACCATCCGCGCCGAGGGCAGCGAAGGCGAGGGGGCGATGTTCTGTTTCACCTTGCCGGGCGGCGGGCACGGGGGGTGAGGGGATGGGCGCTGTTTCTGCGGCGCGCCATCTTTCAGTTCGCTATTCCTGCGAAGGCGGGAATCCAGCGACTTCAAGCGTTCTCGCACGAAAGGCACTGGATTCCCGCGTTCGCGGGAATGACGGTAGGTGGGTACGCTGGTGCTGGTGCTGGTGCTGGCGCCGGCTGTGGCGATTGCTGTAGCCGCAACTACGTCTACGATCGCGAACCGCGAACTCCGAGTCCCGAAGCCCAAGCCGCCTGAACTCCGAACGCAGCCTCAAGCGTCGCGATTATGCCGCCGCATCACCCGCTGCTTCTCGCGCGCCCAATCGCGTTCCTTGCTGGCGTCGCGCTTGTCGTGGTTCTGCTTGCCCTTGGCCAGATGGATCTCGGCCTTGACCTTGTTGCCCTTCCAGTACAGCGACGTCGGCACCACGGTGTAGCCGTCGCGTTGGATGCGGCCGATCAGGTTGTCGATCTCGCGCCGGTGCAGCAGCAGCTTGCGGGTGCGCCGCTCCACCGCCACGACGTGGCTGGAGGCCTGGATCAGCGGAGTGATCTGGGCGCCGATCAGGAACATCTCGCCATGCAGGACGACCGCATAGGCATCGGTGATGTTGGCGCGTCCGGCGCGGATGGATTTGAGCTCCCAGCCCTCCAGGGCCAGGCCGGCCTCGAAGTGTTCTTCCAGGTGGTACTCATGGCGGGCGCGCTTGTTCTGCGCGATGGTGCCGCCCGCGCCGCCCTTTCCTTTATCCTTACCGGCCTTGTTGTTGGTCTTGTTAGCCATGAGCCATTGTCTCCGATCCGGAGGCGGTTTGCGTAGCCGTCTTTAGTTGGGGCGATTTCGGCGGGGTTCTGAGCGGTTCCAGGCCGCGTCGGGCGGGGCGAGCGGGGTGGGGCCGGTTCGATCCTATCCGCGGGCCGCGCATGGATTCCGGCCAGGACGCGGTTCGGTCTACGATGTTTGCCGGTTCGGTCCGGTCTGCTTTTTCTCGGCTTCGGTTGGCTTGAATCCCGCGCCGCCAGCCTCATTGCGATAACCACATGCCCACCATCCGCCGTTCCGCCCTGGTAGAGCACTCCGCCGCGCGCATGTTCGCGCTGGTCAACGACGTGGCGGCGTATCCGCGCCGTTTCGATTGGTGCGATCAGGCGCAAATTCTCGAAGCCGACGAACACCACATGGTTGCGCGGCTGGATCTGGGCCTGGGCGCGTTGCGCACCTGGTTCACCACCCACAACACGCTGACGCCGCCGCACCACATCGAGCTCAAGCTGGTCGACGGGCCGTTCCGCAAGCTCGGCGGGCGCTGGGAGTTCCATGCGCTGGACGAATCGGCGTGCAAGGTCACCCTGACCCTGGATTTCGAGCCGGCGGTGAAGCTGCTGGGGCCGGCGATGGCGCTGGGCTTCCAGAGTCTGGCCGACCGTATGGTCGACGATTTCGTGCGCGTGGCCGATCGCGGCGCCGAACCGGCGCTGCCGGTGGCCAGCGCGGGCGGGCCTGCGTGAAGGTCGAGGTGATCCGGGCGTGGCCGCGCCGGTTCGAGACGGCCGCGCTGGTATTGGCCGAGGGCGCGACGGTGGCGCAGGCGGTGGCGGCGGCCGGGTTCGACGACGATTCCGACAGCGTCGCTTACGCCGTGTTCGGCCTGCGCGCGGACGCCGATACGGTGCTGCGTGAGGGCGATCGGGTCGAGTTGCTGCGGCCGTTGCAGATCGATCCGAAAGAAGCGCGGCGGCGGCGGGCGGAAGATCGGCCGCTTAAGAAGAAGTAGGTCGGCGAGGGCTCTGGCGGAATCCCGAAGCTCGCCGATCGGCGCTTGGCGGGGGCGGGAAGCGCTAAATCAAAATGGGTTCCGGCTTTCGCCGGAATGACGGTAGGTGGGGGCGTCGCTGCGTGGATGGGGCGGCGGGCTGCGCGGATTGCAGCGGCGGGTGCTGATCCTATGCGCGCAAACGAAACAGCCGCCTCGCGGCGGCTGGTTTCGGCGGGACGGGCGCGCGCGGTTCAGCGGCGGCGCTTCTTGTCCTTTTCCTTGGCCAGGTTGCGGCCGAACTGCTTGACCGAGGCCTTGGCGATCTGTTCGTCCTGCTCGGGGAAGTAGTCGCCTTCCCACTTGGTCAGGGCGTCGTTTTCGAACCACAGGGTCAGGTTCTTGCGGCTGGTGTGGCCCAGGCGGTCCACGCGCTGGGTCGAGGTGTAGTCCCAGCGGTTCTGATGGAACGGGTCCTCGATCGAGGGCGTGCCGATCAGCACCTGCACCTGCTGCTTGCTCATGCCGGTCTGGAGCTGGTCGACGGCGGACTTCTCGAGCAGATTGCCCTGATAGATGGGCTGCTTGTAGATGATGCCGCAGCCGGCGGTGAGCAGGGTGATCGAGAGAACGAGCAGGAGCTTACGCATCGTATGAGGGTCTGCGGCAGTCGAAGGCAACGGGGCCGATGATACACTGAAGCCAGACCCCTCCAAGGGCGGACAGCGGCGCGCGGTAGCCCCTCGCGTTCATCCGCCATTCCGGCCCGCCCGCCCGGAGCGCCCTCGCGGCGACGGCCAGCCGGTCATCACGGGCCCGGCGCGCCGCCGGGCCGAACCAGTTCAAGGGACACCGATTATGGAATCGCAGGATCTGCGCAACGCCGGCCTCAAGGTCACCCATCCGCGGATGCGGATTCTGGAGCTGCTGGAGCAATCCAAGCCGCGCCACATGACCGCCGAAGACATCTACCGCATGCTGCTGGAAAAGGGCGAGGACATCGGTCTGGCCACGGTCTACCGGGTGCTGACCCAGTTCGAATCGGCCGGTTTGGTGCTCAAGCACAATTTCGAGGCCGGCCAGTCGGTGTACGAGCTCGATCGCGGTCATCACCACGATCACATGGTCGATATCGACAGCGGCAAGATCATCGAGTTCGAAAGCGCGGAGATCGAGGAATTGCAGCGCAAGATCGCGGCCTCGCACGGGTATTTGATCGAGGAGCACTCGTTGGTGCTTTATGTGCGCAAGAAGCGCTGAGCGCTGAGATTTTGGAGCGGGAGCCGTAAGGGCGAAGCCGGTCCGATGGTGTTGGAATGCAGAAGGCCCGCCATTGGCGGGCCTTCTTTTTGGGCATTCACTTTTCGGCTCGCCATTCCCGCGGAGGCGGGAATCCAGAGCCAAGAGCCTTAAGCGCCATCCTTCCAGAACATCATTCCCGCGAAGGCGGGAATCCAGAGACTTCAGCGTCATGCATCCAGGTCGTCATTCCCGCGAACGCGGGAATCCAGCGACTTCAAACGTTCTCGCACGAAAGGCACTGGATTCCCGCGTTCGCGGGAATGACGGTAGGTAGGTTCGTCGTTTTTGGGTTTCGGGCCTGGGGCCTAAGGGGGCGGGGGCTGGGCTTTTTAGGCTTCCGAAACCCGAATCCCGAATCCTCACCCCACATCCGCCAGCAACCGCTTCGCCGCCGCGCGCACTTCCTTGGTCAGCTCGATGCCGCCGAGCATGCGCGCCACTTCTTCTTCGCGTTGCTTGGCCGCGAGCATCTGCACCGCGCTCTGGGTCACGCCTTCGCTGGCGGCCTTGCTGACGCGGTAGTGGGCGTGGCCCTGGGCCGCGACCTGGGCCAGGTGGGTCACGCACAGCACTTGCCGGCTGCCGCCGAGCGCGCGCAGCTTCTGGCCGACGATCTCGGCGACCGCGCCGCCGATGCCGGAGTCGACTTCGTCGAACACCATCGTCGGCACCGCGTCCAAGCCGAATGCGGCCACTTCGATCGCCAGCGAAATCCGCGAAAGCTCGCCGCCGGAGGCGACTTTGCGCAGCGGCCGCGCCGGTTGGCCCGGGTTGGCGGCGACCATGAATTCCACCCGCTCGCCGCCGGTCGGGTCGGGGCGGTCTTCTTCGATCGGTTCGATCGCCACGTCGAAGCGCCCGCCGCCCATGCCCAACTCGCCGATCAGCTCGGTGGTCTTGGCCGACAGCGATTGAGCCGCGTCGCGGCGCGATTGGCCCAGCGCGTCGGCGGCCTTGCGCCAGCTCTTGCGCGCGGTTTCGATTTCCAGGTCGAGTTTGTCCAGGCGCACGCCGGCGCCGCGCAGTTGTTCCAGTTCGGCGGCGACGCTGTCGCGGGTCGCGGCCAGTTGTTCCGGGGCGATGCGGTGCTTGCGCGCCAGTTCGTGCAGGCGGCCGAGTTTGCTTTCGATCTGTTCGAACGCGGACGGGTCCAGGTCGAGATCGTCGCGGACCCGGTCGAGCAGGGACAGCGCTTCGTCGATCTGGATGGCGGCGTTGTCGAGCATCGCGTCGACGTCGCGCAGGCGCGATTCGTGTTCGGCCACGCGCTGCAATTCGCCGCGCACTTGCTGCAGGGTGCGGGTCAGCGACGGGCCTTCGTCGCCGCCGATCCGGGCGAACGCGGTTTCGCAGGCGGCGATCAGGCCGGCGGCGTGGGCGTGGCGGCGGTGGTCGGCGATCAGCTTGGCCATCGCTTCGGGCTCCAGCGCCTCGCGTTCGAGTTCGGCGTGCTGGTGTTCCAGCCAGCCGATCCGGTCGGAGACGTCGCCCTGGGCCATCAAGGTGTCGCGTTCGCGCAGCAGGGCGCTCCACTCGCGCGCGGCGCGGGCGACCGGCTCGCGCGCGGCGTCGTTGCGGCCGTAGGCGTCGAGCAGGTCGAGCTGACTGGACTTGGCCATCAGCGCCTGGTGTTCGTGCTGGCCGTGGATTTCGACCAAGCGCGAGGTCAGATCGGCCAGTTGGTTCAAAGTCACCGGCCGCCCGTTGACCCAGGCGCGCGAGCCGCCGTCGGCGCGGATGACCCGGCGCACCTGGCAGACCGGCGCGTCGCCGTCGCCGGTTTCGTCGAGTTCGTTCTCGCGCAGCCAGGCCGCGGCGAGCGGGGCGTCGTCGAGGGTGAAATCGGCGACCAGCTCGGCGCGGTCGGCGCCGTGGCGGACCACGCCGCTGTCGGCGCGCAGGCCGCTGAGCAGGCCCAGGGCGTCGACCAGCAGCGATTTGCCGGCGCCGGTTTCGCCGGAGATCACGGTAAGGCCAGGGCCGAAACTGAGTTCGGCGGCGCTGACGACGGCGAATTGCTTGAGCGAGAGATGAGCGAGCATGCGGCGGCGATTGTGCCTGTGCGGGGTGGTGGCTGGGAATGGGAACGGCGGCGGGGGCGAGCGTAGGGGGGCGGTGGATCAATAAGTGAGACGCTGCTGCTTTCCCTTCTCCCGCTTGCGGGAGAAGGTGCCCGGAGGGCGGATGAGGGCGCGCGTGGCATCAAGCGGCGGCGCAACCTGGATTCCCTCACCCCAACCCCTCTCCCGCAAGCGGGAGAGGGGCTTAAATAGCGGATATCGATTTCAGTCCCGAGTCCGCGCTTCGTAATCTAGCGACCTCCTTGCGCCAAACGCCCACCGCGCCTATATCCATCCCCATGAACCGCCGCCCCTCCGACCCCAGCCTCGACCCGCGTGCACGCCACCTGCTGCGCACCCTGATCGGCCGCTACATCCACAGCGGCGAGCCGGTCGGTTCGCAGACCCTGGCCAAACACGCCGGCCTGGACGTCAGCGCGGCGACCATCCGCAACATCCTGTCCGACCTGGAAGACGCCGGCCTGCTCAGCGCGCCGCATTCCTCGGCCGGGCGCATTCCGACCTCGCAGGGTTACCGCTTGTTCGTCGACTCGCTGCTGCAAGTGCGGCCGCTGCCCGACGGCGAGGTCGCGCGCCTGCGCAGCGAGCTGCCGTCGGGGTCGGGCACCCAGGCCTTGCTCGGCAGCGCTTCGGAGCTGTTGTCGGCGATGACCCATTTCGTCGGCGTGGTCAGCGTGCCCAAGCGCGAGCAGTTCGCGTTCCGGCGCATCGATTTCGTGCCCTTGGACGCGCAGCGGGTGCTGGCGATCCTGGTGTTCGCCGATCAGGACGTGCAGAACCGGATCATCCAGACCCGCCGCCCGTACGAGGCCGGCGAGCTGGAGCGGGTCGGCAACTACCTCAATACCCACTTCGCCGGCCGGCCGGTGGCCGAGATCCGCGCCGCCTTGCTGCTGGAACTGCGCAACGCCCAGTCGGAGATGCAGGCCCTGCTGGCGCAGTCGGTGGAACTGGCCGAGCAGGTGCTGGCTCCGGACAACGACGACATGGTCCTGGCCGGGCAGACCCGGCTGATGGGTGTGCAGGAACTGGCCGATCTGGACCGCCTGCGCGAGCTGTTCGAAGCCTTCGCGCGCAAGCGCGAGATCCTGCAATTGCTCGAACGCACCGTGCGCGCGCCGGGCGTGCGCATCTTCATCGGCGAGGAAACCGGGCTGGCGCCGCTGGAAGGCGTGTCGCTGGTGACCGCCCCGTACACCGCCGGCGGCCGGGTCCTGGGCGTGCTTGGGGTGATCGGCCCGACCCGGATGGCCTACGACCGGGTGATCCCGGTGGTGCAGGCCGCGGCCGATGCGCTGGGCAGCGCGTTCCAGTCGCCGGAAGAAACCTGAGCCAGCCGCAGCCCCTGTAGGAGCGGCGCAAGCCGCGACCGCGCCACTGCGGTTACGACGCCGCTGGCCCTTGGCCTGGACGGCGCCGTGTATTCGACCCGACCTGACATCCCGCGGTCGCGGCTTGCGCCGCTCCTACAGGTAGTGAACCGGTTATCGCCCCTCGACGCGGGCCCTGGGATTGTCCCGAAACCGCCGCCGAAGCCCGCCGCTCGGCTCCGATCCCGCGCGATCGACGCAGATCCCGGCACTTGAATGCCCCCGCGCCGACCCCATAGCTGGCCCTGTCGCGGATAGCCGCAAGGAACCAGCATGAGCCAAAACGATCCCAACCCCGATCTCAACCTCGACGTCCAGGACCCCGCGGCGGGCGGCGAGCTGTCGGAAGTCGACGCGCTGCGCGCCGAACTGAGCAAGCTGCGCGAGGATTCGCTGCGCGAACGCGCCGAACTCGACAACCAGCGCAAGCGGGTCGCCCGCGATATCGAAATGGCGCGCAAGTTCGCCAACGAGCGCCTGCTCGGCGATCTGCTGCCGGTGATCGACAGCCTGGAGGCCGGTCTGGCCGCCGCGGGCGAGGACGCCGGCGGCCTGCGCCAGGGCATGGAGCTGACCCTGCGCCAGCTGCTCAAGATGGCCGGCGACTACGGCCTGGTGGCGGTCGATCCGACCGGCCAGCCGTTCAACCCCGAGCACCACCAGGCCATGAGCATGGTGCCGGCCCCGGGCGTGGCCCCCAATCACGTGGTTCAGGTCTACCAGAAGGGCTGGCTGCTCAATGAGCGCCTGCTGCGCCCGGCCCTGGTGGTGGTGGCCCAGGACCACTGAACGGCCAGACGCGTCCGCGCCGCGGCGGGGGCCGCATGGGCGTGGATCGCGGGTTTCTTCCGCAGTACCAGCAGTTAAGGGGAGCGGGCACGGGCGCTTGAACTGCCCGGCACCGGGCCCCAGATAGCGAACATCGGCGGCCGCTGCACCACGCGCCGCCCCACAACATTCAAGCATTGAGAGAGGGAGCAACACCTATGGGCAAGATCATCGGCATCGACCTGGGCACCACCAATTCCTGCGTGGCGATCATGGAAGGCGGCAAGGCCAAGGTCATCGAAAACTCCGAGGGCGACCGCACCACGCCGTCCATCGTCGCCTTCACCAAGGACAGCGAAGTCCTGGTCGGCGCCTCGGCCAAGCGCCAGGCGGTGACCAATCCGAAGAACACCTTCTACGCGGTCAAGCGCCTGATCGGCCGCAAGATGACCGACGCCGAAGTGCAGAAAGACCTCGGCCTGGTGCCGTACGCGATCGTCCCGCACGACAACGGCGACGCCTGGGTGGCGACCGCCGACGGCAAGAAGATGGCGCCGCAGCAGATCTCGGCCGAAGTGCTGGGCAAGATGAAGAAGACCGCCGAAGCCTACCTGGGCGAGCCGGTCACCGAAGCGGTCATCACCGTGCCGGCGTACTTCAACGACAGCCAGCGCCAGGCGACCAAGGACGCGGGCAAGATCGCCGGCCTCGAGGTCAAGCGCATCATCAACGAGCCCACCGCGGCCGCGCTGGCCTACGGCATGGACAAGAAGGGCGGCGACCGCAAGGTCGCGGTCTACGACCTCGGCGGCGGCACCTTCGACGTGTCGATCATCGAGATCGCTTCGGTCGACGGCGAAATGCAGGTCGAAGTGCTGTCGACCAACGGCGACACCTTCCTCGGCGGCGAAGACTTCGACAAGCGCGTCATCGACTACTTGGTCGACGAGTTCAACAAGGACCAGGGCATCGACCTGCGCAAGGATCCGCTGGCCCTGCAGCGCCTGAAGGACGCGGCCGAGCGCGCCAAGATCGAGCTGTCGTCCTCGCAGCAGACCGAAGTCAACCTGCCGTACGTCACCGCCGACGCCTCGGGCCCGAAGCACCTCAACATCAAGCTGACCCGCGCCAAGCTGGAGTCGCTGGTCGAGGATCTGGTCAAGAAGACGATCGAACCGTGCCGCATCGCCCTCAACGACGCCGGCCTGCGCGCCAGCGACGTGGCCGAAGTGATCCTGGTCGGCGGTCAGACCCGCATGCCCAAGGTCGGTCAGGCCGTGGCCGAGTTCTTCGGCAAGGAACCGCGCAAGGACGTCAACCCCGATGAAGCCGTCGCCGTCGGCGCGGCGATCCAGGGCGGCGTGCTGGCCGGCGAGGTCAAGGACGTGCTGCTGCTCGACGTGACCCCGCTGAGCCTGGGCATCGAAACCCTGGGCGGCGTGTTCACCAAGATCATCGAAAAGAACACCACCGTCCCGACCAAGGCCTCGCAGACCTTCTCCACCGCCGAGGACAACCAGTCGGCCGTGACCGTGCACGTGCTGCAGGGCGAGCGCGAGCAGGCCCGCTTCAACAAGTCGCTGGCGCGTTTCGACCTGTCCGGCATCGAGCCGTCGCCGCGCGGCATGCCGCAGGTCGAGGTGTCTTTCGACATCGACGCCAACGGCATCCTGCACGTGTCGGCCAAGGACAAGAAGACCAACAAGGAGCAGAAGGTCGAGATCAAGGCCGGCTCGGGTCTGTCCGAGGAAGAGATCGCCAAGATGGTCGCCGACGCGGAAGCCAACCGCGAGGAAGACCAGAAGTTCCATGAGCTGGTGCAGGCCCGCAACACCGCCGACGCGCTGATCCACACCACCCGCGGCGCGATCAAGGAGCACGGCGAGAAGGTGCCGGGCGACGCGATCGGCCGCGCCGAATCGGCCATCGCCGAGCTGGAAACGGCGATGAAGGGCGACGACAAGGGCCAGATCGAGGCCAAGTCGCGCGCGCTGGAAGAAGCCGCGCAGTCGCTGTTCGCCGCCGCCGGCGCGGGTCAGCCGGGCGGCGACGCTCCGGCCGGCGACGCGGGCGCTTCGGCCAAGGCCGACGACGTGGTCGATGCGGAATTCACCGAAGTGAAGGACGACAAGAAGTAAGCCGATTCGGGATAGGGGAATCGGGCGAGGTGGCGCGGCTTGTGCTTGCGGCGGCCACCGACCCGGTTCCCCGTTCTTGTTTCCGCGGTTGGGTTTGGATGGGTGTCGGTGAAGTCTTTTGCTCCGTCATTCCCGCGAAGGCGGGAATCCAGGGCTTCATCGCGACACGACTGTGAAGTCTCTGGATTCCCGCCTTCGCGGGAATGACGGACTGACAGATCGACCTTCTTCCGCGGTTTTCGCGCCCGCCGTTTTTCGATTCCGTTTTCAGAGTCCCAGCCTTAGCCCATGAGCAAACGCGACTACTACGAAGTGCTGGGCGTTGCGCGCAACGCCAGCGACGACGACCTCAAGAAGGCCTATCGCCGCTGCGCGATGAAATTTCACCCGGACCGCAATCCGGGCGACGCGGCCGCCGAGGCCTCGTTCAAAGAGTGCAAAGAAGCCTACGAAGTCCTGGCCGACGCCAACAAGCGCCGCGCCTACGACCAGCACGGCCACGCCGCGTTCGAGCACGGCATGGGCGGCGGTGGCGCGGGCGGACCCGGTTTCGCCGACATGGGCGATATCTTCGGCGACATCTTCGGCAATATTTTCGGTGGCGGCGCCGGCGGTGGCGCGCGCGGTCCGCGTCGCGGCGCCGACATCGGCTACGTGATGGAGCTGAGCCTGGAAGAGGCGGTCGGCGGCATCGAAAAGCAGATCGAAATCCCCACCCTGGACGAATGCGAGACCTGCAAAGGCTCCGGTTCGGCCGACGGCAAGGTCGAGACCTGCACCACCTGCAACGGCCGCGGCCAAGTGCGTTTCCAGCGCGGCATCTTCTCGATGCAACAGGCCTGCCCGCACTGCAACGGCAGCGGCAAGACCATCGCCAACCCCTGCGGCGACTGCCACGGCCAGGGCCGGGTGGAGCGCACCAAGACCCTGCAGGTCAAGATTCCGGCCGGCGTCGACAACGGCGACCGCATCCGCCTGACCGGCGAAGGCGAAGCCGGCCCGGCCGGCTCGCCCCCGGGCGATTTGTACGTGGAAGTGCGCGTGCGCGAGCACGAGATCTTCCAGCGCGACGGCGACGACCTGCACTGCGAAGTGCCGATCCGCATTTCCCAGGCCGCGCTCGGCGACGTCGTGCGCGTGCCCACGCTGGGCGGCGAAGTGGAATTGCGCATTCCCTTCGAGACCCAGAGCGGCAAGCTGTTCCGCTTGCGCGACAAGGGCGTCAAATCGGTGCGCAGCCGCAAACCCGGCGACCTGTACTGCCGCGTGGTGGTCGAGACCCCGGTCAACCTCACGCCCGAACAGCGCGAACTGCTGGAGAAATTCGAAGCCACCTTCGTCGGCGAAGGCGCGCGCAAGCATTCGCCGCGGTCCTCGACGTTCCTGGATGGGGTTAAGGGGTTTTGGGATCGGATGACGTCGTAAGCGTCGATTCGTTTTCGGCGCCGGCTGGCGTGAACGGCCGGTACGAATGAGAAAGGGAGCTCAGGCTCCCTTTTTCTTTGTCTTCGATCTTGTACGCGAGCTGGCGAGGTCTGACTGGAAACGGCGGCGGTCGGAAAATCGTGCGGCGTCCGGCTATATATCCAAAGCGCGATTAACTCATCATCGGGGACACACCGTAAGCCGCGCCCCTAACGTGTCGGTAGATCGTCGCCATGCTCGTCTCTTTTCGATTCGTGATGTTTGGCCTGATGGCTTTGTCGGCCTCCTGCAGCCTCGCCCAGTCGCGCCCCCAAGCGCCTGCTGCGATCGAACGATTCGCCCCGCCTTCCGTCCCCGACCTCAAGTCCTTGTCAGCGCAGGCCCAAGCCGCGCGGCAACGCCAGTTGCGTTCGGATGTGGAGCAGGTGCTGGGTGGCGATTTCGCGATTGGCGCGCAGCACGGTTTCGTCTACGCGTCTGAAGGCGTGGGCGGCGCGAGCGTGCGCAGCCGTTTCAAGAATGCAGTCGAGTCCGATCTAGGCGGGGTATGGCTGGATGTCGGCCCGGGCGTCAACGAACGCATCGCGACGATGGTCTGGCGGCTGGCGGGCCAGTCGCCGCGGTATCTGGCGTATGCCTGGTTCACCCACTCCGGACCGGGTGCGAGCGAGGCGGTGGTCGGGGTGTTCGAACTTGCAAAGAAGCCAGGTGCCGCCGAGGACAAGCCGCATCCCAAGACGGGGTTGTGGGGCGGCGGGGCGAAGTAATCCGAGTGCCGTCCTCTGCCAAAGCGACGGCCAGACGCTTGTTCGGATCGTGTCGAAAAGGGTAGCTTCGGCTCCCTTTTTTTGTGCGCGCGTACCGCCGACGCGGCGATGTGATAAAAATCGTCGGCCGGCGCCGCAGCGGCGCGGCTCATCATCACAAGGATTCGGGGGAAGAAAGGATGCGTATCGCCATGCCGCGGCGTTCGGCCGCACTGTGTCTGGCGCTGGTCACGGCCATCGGTTTCAACGTCGCCGCGCAGGATAAACCGACGCCCGGTCAAGCCGCGAAGGACGCGCCCGCGCAAAACAGCGCGCCCGCGGCGGCGGCCAAGCCCGGCGCGGATGAGCGCGAAGAACCCGCGCGCCTGGAGCGCCTGCACTTCACCTACACCGTCCAGCCCAACGGCGCCTACGTCGAGCAGCGCGAATCGGCGTTGAAGGTGTTGCGCGAGGATGCGGTGGAGACGGCCAAGTACGATTCCATCGACTACAGCGCCAGCCTGCAGACGCTGGACGTGGTCGCGGCCTACACGCTCAAGGCCGACGGCCGCCGGATCGAGGTGCCCAAGTCCAACTACCAGGTCCAGACCAACGACGGGCGCGGCGGCGGTCCGGCGTTCTCGGACATCGCCACCACCCAGTTGGTGTTCCCCGATGTCGCCGTCGGCGACAGCGTGGTGTTGAACTACCGTCTGGTCGGCAAGCAGCCGATGTTCGAAGGCCATTTCTCCGATACCGGCAGCTTCAGCGACTACAGATACGTGGGCGAGATCAAGCTCAAGTACGACCTGCCGGCATCGATGAAGGTGCGCAAGGAGGCCTATGGCAAGCTGAAGACCGTGCGCGACGAAGTCGTCGGCGATCGCCGCATCGTCGAATGGAGTTTCAGCAACACCCAGCCGAAGAAGGCTGAGTGGGGCACCACGCCGCCGTTCGACCTGACCCGTACCAACGGTGCCTCGGTTTCCACCTTCGCCAGTTACGCCGACATCGCCCGCGTCTACGGCGAACGCGCGCTGCCCAAGGCGGTGCCGACCGCGCGCGTGCGCAAGCTCGCCGACGAAATCGCCGCCGGCAAGACCGATCAACGCCAGGTCGCGCAGGCGCTGTACGAATGGGTGTCGCTCAACATCAACTACGCCGGCAACTGCATCGGCCTGGGCGCGGTGGTGCCGCGCGATCAGGAGTTCGTGCTCGACAACCGCATCGGCGATTGCAAGGACCATGCGACCTTGTTGCAGGCCCTGCTCGCGGCCAAGGGCATCGAGGCGACC
The DNA here is from genome assembly GCF_036961695.1 of Pseudomonas sp. CGJS7. Classification (NCBI taxonomy): domain Bacteria; kingdom Pseudomonadati; phylum Pseudomonadota; class Gammaproteobacteria; order Pseudomonadales; family Pseudomonadaceae; genus Pseudomonas; species Pseudomonas sp. CGJS7. The sequence continues at coordinate 56,621 of NZ_JBAMDI010000045.1, forward strand.
CAGGTGCTGATCAACTCCGGAACCACTTACAAACTGGCGCCGGTGCCGGTGGCTTCGGCGGTCAATCACGTGCTCAATTATCTGCCGGGGCTGGACCTGTATCTGGACGCCACCGCCAAGGGCATCGCGTTCGGCGAACTGCCGTGGGCGATCGCCGGCAAGCCGGTGCTGCGGGTGGACCGTCCGGAACTGGAGGCGCGCACGCCGGCGCCGGCCAAGTTGGCCAACCGCCAGCGCATGGACAGCCGGGTGGTGATCGCCGAGGACGGCAGCATGAAGGCCTCGATCAAGGTCGAACTCAACGGCTCATCGGCGATGGAGTTCCGCGCCGGCCTGCGCGATCTCACCGACAAGGACGCGGCCGAACTGGTCAAGAAGGTGTTCGAGCGCGGCGGCGTCCAGGCCAGCGGCAGCTTCCGCCAGGACGATCCCAAGCCCTTGCGCGCCCAGCACAGCTATCAGGTCGAGATCGACGCCAAGCAGGCGATCCCGATGCCGGGCGCGTTCCCGCTCGGCGGAATGTTCGTGAACCCCTTGTCGGTCGCGGCGCTGGTCGGCAGCGGCGGCGGGCCGGTGCGCAAGGACGAAGGCGAGGGCCTGTGCATCGGCGGGCGCTCGGAAGAAACCTACCGGATCGAGTTTCCGGCCACGGTCAAGGTGCTGGCCAAGCCGCAGGACCTGAAGCTGGAGTCGAACGGCTCGCGTTACGAGGCGACTTATCGCCTGGAAGGCAATGTGCTGCACGCGCATCGGGTGATCGAGGACGTGTCCACCGGTCCTGTTTGCAGCGGCGACTACAACCGCGCTTACTCGGAGTTCGCGCGCAAGGTGCTGCCGAACCTCAAGGCGCAGGTGGTGTACCAGTAAGCCGGTTGCGCGGCGGGTAAACCCGCCGCCGCGATGGCGACGAGGACCGCTCTGAGAGCCAGCAACAAAACCGAGCAACTTGCCTATCGTCGTTCCGGCGAAAGCCGGAATCCATTTTGACTTTGCTCTGTTCGTCCCGAGGCCGGCTGTTTTGTCGGCGGCTCTAAGTCAGGACGGTCCCGGTGACGGCGAACCGCCGCGGCGCGCTTATCGGCCGCGGGTCCGATGCGGGGTCTTCAGACCGAAGGCCCCGGCTGGCTCTGAGTGCGCTGCGGGTTGTCCAGCGCCGGTTGCCGATCGCGCTGTTGATTGAACGCCAGCGTTTCCCGCGCGGTTTCCTGCGCCGGCGGTACGGCTTCGTTGACGTTGACTGAGGCCTTGAACCCAGGCGTGGTGCCGGCGACCCACAAGGTGTCGCCGGACATCTTCACGTTCTCGATCTTGCCCGCGTCGGTGATGCCGTCTTTCTTCGCCAGCAGCATGGCGTGGGCGACGTGGTCGTCGGAGACCTGCGCCGGCGCGCCGCCGCGGATCTTGGCGAACATGGCCTGATCGGCCGACGGCAACTGGTGCAACGAGTTGCTGGCGTGTTCCTTGGGCTGGACGCCGCTGGCAGGCGTAACCGCGCCCTGGTTCTTGCCGTCGGTTTTCGGCGCCGGCGCCTGGCCGTCCACCGCGGGTTTTTCCGCTTGCTTGATCTCCGCGGCGGTGGTGATGGCCTTGGGCACCATCTTGCTTTCCGACAGCAGCCCGTCGCGGCCGTCGTCCATCATCGTGACGATGGCGCTGCCCGGGCCCGGGCGGCCGGTCTTGGGATCGGGTTGCAAGGTCAGCGAATACGGGCGGCCGCCATGGTCCAGGCCGTTGCTCTTGTGGGTCTGCGCGACCGCGGCGGTGGCGGCGTCGATCTGTTCCGGCGTGCGGGTTACCCCGGCATTGGCGTAAGCGCCGACGACCATGCCGCGCATCGTCATCGGTTGCGGCAAGGTCGGATGCGCCAGCGCTTCGGCCGCGACCGCGGACAGTTCCTGCAATCCGGCCTTCTGGCTTTGGTGGATGCCGTTCAATTCGTCGCGGATGTTGCCGCTGGCCTGATTGGTGCCGTAGATCATCCCTGGCGTCGTCCACTCGCCGTTGGCGCCGCGGGTGTAGATGTCGCCGTCGGAGGCTTGCAAGGTGTCGGTCTTGGCGGCGGCGTCCTTGATCGCCGGCGGCACCTCGCCGTTCTGCTTCCAGCCGAATTGGTTGTAGGCCACCTGATAGCGCGCGGCGATCGCCGCGGGCGTGTTGGCGGCGCTCTCGGCGATGATCAGCTTGGAGGCCTGATCCAACTCCGCCGCGCGCTGCGGGTTGGCGGTTTCGGTGTGGCTGACCTTGATCCCGTGTTCGAGATAGTCGGTGACGACTTCGCGTTTCCACGCATGCGATTGGGCGTCGCGGGTCCAATCGCTGGCACCGCCCAGGCTGGGCGTGTCGTGCTTGCCGGACGGCAGCGTGTACGGGTCCTGCGGCTTGCGCGCGTGGCTCAGGCCGAGTTCGTAGGACGCGTTGGCGGATTTGTAGTTGAGCTCGTTGGCCAGCATGTCGCCGGCGACGTAGCGGACCTTGCCGTAAGTGGGCGTGCCGTTATCGCCGCCGACGGTGGTGGTGGCCTTGATCTGTTCGGTCTGCGCGACCCGCGTCCACGGCGATTGCGGCTGCTTGGGATCGCGGCTCCACTCGTTGCCGTCTTTGTCTTTCTGGGTGAAGACCTGGTCGATGTCCTTCTGCTGGGCCCATTTCTCGCCCCAGATGGCGCCGCCGATACCGCCGCCGATGCCGCCGATGGCACCGGTGACCAAGGCGCCGGGGCCGGTTTCCGAACCCACGATCAGACCGTAGCCGGCGCCGGCCAGGAAGCCGCCTGCGATGCCGCCGCCGATCCCGCCGACGTTGCGGCCGATGAAATGGTTGCGCGCCGACTGGGCGCCCGCGGCGTTGCCTTGCGCCTCCAGCTTCATCACCTGATGGCCGGTGTCGACGAAGTCGTAAGCCAACGCGACCGCGCCGACCACCGCCGCGCCTTTCACCAACGTGCCCGGACGCAGGCCGCGCGCGACCCCGGCGGCTTCGCCGGCCAGCGCGGCTTCGCCCACGCTCGCCGCCGGTGCGGCGCTCAAGCCGGTCGGCGCGCGCGCCAGTCCGGCATGGGTGAGTTCGGCGGCGGGCGGGAACTTGGTCGCGTCGGCGCCGAGGCTGAGCACGGCTTCTTTCGACAGACTGACCTTGGTGACCGTGCCGGTGCCGACGTTCTCGGGCGCGACGAAGATGCCCTTGGGCGCGGCCTCGATGAACTGGGCCTGCACCTTCGGCAACACCGCGTCGGCGCCGCCGGTGGCGTAGAGGGTCTTCAGCTGAGCGGTCGGTTGCCCGCCCAGGCTGCGCACGTTGGGGTTGTCGAGCACCGCCGGCAATTCGACTTTGCCGAACACGCGCTCGATGTTGGCGTTGCTGGCGATGACTTTGACATCGCCGCGCAATGAGCCGGCGAACTCGTGCGAGGCTTCGCCCCACAACGAGCCTTCCAGCGATGTCGCGCTGCGCGCCACCGCGGTGGGATTGCCGTAGAGCAAATCGCCGGCCGACTGGCTGGCCTGGGCCAGGGTCTGGCCCTTGCCCATGAAAATCCGCTCGGCCGATTCGCGGATGGCTTTTTCGACCTGCTTGTCGCCGAGGAACTGCGCGCGCGGGGTGTTGTTGATGATCGGCTCGCCGGTCTTGCTGGCGAGTTCCAAGGCGATGCTTTCCGAGGACACGCTGCCGACCGGGCGGCTGTAGAGGATGCCGCCTTCGCCGACCGCCTTGGCCGAATAATTGCGGGCGACGGCCTGGATTTCCTCGAGCGTGGCGGCTTTCTTGATCTGGGCTATCTGGGCGGAGTAATCGTCGCTCACGGCGCGGTCTCCTCGGCCTCGACCAGAGCCCAGCCGTCGGCGAACAGCGTTTCGCCCATGAAGCGGGCGGTCGGGTACTCCATCAGCAGGGCGGGGCGGTCGTCCCAGCGCGCGCCGGCGGCGATCAGTTGCACGATCAGCGCATGCACGTCGGCGATCTGCGCGGCGCTGAACACCCGGCAGGCGCCGATCATCGGCGCGCCGATGTCGCGATCCAGCGCGTAACCGAAGGACAGCACTTCGATGTTGAAGTCGTTGTTGTTCGGCAGGAACGCGCGGACGATCTCGCCGAAGCGTTCTTCGCCGTCGACCTCGACCGCGAAGGTTTCGTGACCCTGCTCATCGGCGCCGCGCACGCCGCCGGAAAATCTCGCGCGTCCTTGCGGGAACTGCACCCACTGGAAAGGGGGCTCGTACGATTCCATTGCTGTTCACTCCCTGAGATGTCGTTGAAGCGTCGGCTCCCGGCCGCGGGTCGCGCCGGTGCGGATGCGCGCAAAGCGCAGCCAAGGTCGGCATTCTGCGCGCCAAACCACGTCCTGGATGATGCCAGGTTCACTCTTCGGCATTAGTGGGCGCTTACCGCCGACGCGCGGGCCCGGGGAGGGCGACCAATCCACGCCGCCGCGCCTTGTCCGCGACGCCGCGCCGGGCTAGCCTGCCGGGCATGAATACCCCCACTTCCACCGCGCCGCGATTGTTGATCCACGGCGCGTCCGGCCGCATGGGCCGGGCCTTGTTGCGTCTGGCCGCCGAACGCGCGGATCTGCAGGTCGTCGCCGCCTACTCGCGCTCGCAGCCCGCGCAGCGGGTGATCGAGGGCGTGCCGCATTTCGCCGCGTCGGAGTTGAACGGCGCGCCGGAGTTCGACGTCGCCATCGATTTCAGCCTGCCCGAGGGCTTCGACCCGGTGCTGGCCCTGTGCGCCGCGCGCGGCAAAGCCCTGGTTTCGGGCACCACCGGCCTGAGTTCGGCGCAAAACGCGGCGATCAACCAGGCCTCGGCCGACATCGCGGTGGTCTGGGCCGCCAACTACAGCCTCGGCGTGGCGGTGCTGACCGAACTGGTGCGGCGCGCCGCCGCGGCGCTGCCGGAGTGGGATTGCGACGTGATCGAGGCCCACCACACCCGCAAGCTCGACGCGCCCTCGGGCACCGCGCTGCACCTGGGCGCGGCCGCGGCGATCGGCCGCGGCGAGCAGCCGCACTACGCCAGCCTGCGCGCCGGCGACATCGTCGGCGAACACACCGTGCAGTTCGCCGCCGCCGGTGAGCGGCTGGAGCTGATTCACCGCGCCACCAACCGCGACATTTTTGCCCGCGGCGCGCTGGAAGCGGCGTTGCGCGTGGCCCATCAGGCGCCGGGGCGGTATGGCTTGGCGGAGTTGATGTTTCCGAATCTTTGAGTGCGCGATGTCGCGGTGGGAGCGGCCGCCATTGGCCGCGGGCCGGAGCGATCGCGCATTGCCGAGCCGCCGGCGGCTGGTTTCGCCGTGGCGATCAAGGCGAAATCGAAATGGGTTCCGGCTTTCGCCGGAATGACGGCGGGCGGGGCGCGTGACCGCGCCGCGCAATCTGCGCCGTGCGCGAGCGGATCGCGCGGCGCTTCGTCGAAAGACGGGGTGCCGCGTTCTGCCGCTTGGACGGTGAACAAACGACCCTCGCGACGATCCCGGCCCCGATCGGTCTGAGTCCGGCTTCCAACGGCGGCCCGGAACAACAGCCGGCCGCCATCGCTTCAACGCGGGCTTGGCCCAAGCCGGGATGCATGATGGACGGCGAAGCTCGGATTTTTTCTGTGTGCGAATTATTATCCTTGCGATTATCTGGCATCGGTTTTTATTAAATAGAATGTAATTATGGTGCCGATCGCCACGCGGTTTGTGCGGGCTAGAAAATTTCGCTTGTTTTTGCGGATAAAGCTTGGCTAGTCTCCGCCGGAATTATCGGGGGAAGATTATGTCGGTTGGCGCAAATCCATTCGCAAAAGGTAATGACGATCCGCAGATGTTGTTGATTCTCGCGCAAGGCGTCGCCTTGCCGCATTTGAGCGGGGTGCTGAGGCTGGCCTTGCAGCGCGCCGATGTTCATTGGGTCCAGAAGAAACTCGGCGGCGCCGAACTGGCCGCGGTGCGCGAGCTGGGTCGCGCCCAAGACCGCATCGTTCAGCGCTTCGGCGAGCGTGTCGTTAGTGGATTCGAGCGGCTGCAAGGCGGAACCGGGGCGATGCCGATAGCGGGCATGCAATTGGGCCAGGTCTCCGACGACAGCCTGGTCGAGCAAATGACCGCGCAGGAAATGATCGAGCGGCTGACCAAGGCGAACCAACCCGCGCTGGGGCAGTTGGGGCAGCGCCTGGCGCGGCTGGCCGGACGCGATCGGTTGCAGCCGCAGGAGTATCCCTGTCATCCCCAATTCATCGTCGAGGCGCTGAACGCTTCGCTAGTGGGGCTGCCTGTAACCATCGATGCGCTGGTGGTGGTCTACCGCTGCCTTGAACAGGAACTCGCCGGTGGGTTGCGGCCGCTGTGCGATCGGCTCAATACCGATCTTGGCGCCGCCGGGGTCCTGGGTAGCTGAACCGCGCTGGCAGGGGGCGTTGTAGCGCGGACCGGCGCCGGCCCGTCGGCAGTCGAGTCCAACTGGCACATCAAGACTGGCGCCGAAGGCGCCGGTCCGCTAGAATTCCGACTCGCCTGAACCCCGCCCGCCGGACCGGTCCCGCACCGCGTCCGCGCTTTGCTGCAAGTCGGTTTTGCCGATGACGCGCTCGGGGTCAGATCCTTCGGCAGCCAAGGCGACCCCCCGTGACCCAACCCGCAATTCTCGCTCTCGAAGACGGCACCGTGTTCGAGGGCGTTTCCGTAGGCGCGCCCGGCCTCAGCGTCGGCGAAGTGGTATTCAACACCGCCATCACCGGCTACCAGGAAATCCTCACCGACCCGTCGTATGCGCGTCAGTTGGTGACGCTGACCTATCCGCACGTCGGCAACACCGGCTGCACCGATCAGGACGACGAAGCGCGTCAGGTCTGGGCCTCGGGCCTGATCGTGCGCGACGTGCCGCGCCGTCCCAGCAACTGGCGCAGCCAGGTCGCGCTGCCGCAGTGGCTGTCCGACCGCGGCGTGGTCGCCATCGCCGACATCGACACCCGCAAGCTCACCCGCCTGCTGCGCGATACCGGCGCCCAGAACGGTGCGCTGATGGCCGGCGAGATCGACGTGGAAAAGGCCCTGGAAGCCGCGCGCAAGTTCCCCGGCCTGAAGGGCATGGATCTGGCCAAGGAAGTCTGCACGCGCGAACGCTATGAGTGGAGCGAAGGCCAGCTCGATCTGGACCGCAACGCCTTCGTCAATGCCGATGCGCGCTTCCACGTGGTCGCTTACGACTTCGGGGTCAAGCTCAACATCCTGCGCATGATCGCCGAGCGCGGCTGCAAGGTGACGGTGGTGCCGGCGCAGACCTCGGCCGCCGAGGTGCTGGCGCTCAAGCCCGACGGCGTGTTCCTGTCCAACGGCCCCGGCGATCCGGAGCCTTGCGATTACGCGATCGCCGCGATCAAGGAATTCATCGCCAAGAAGATCCCGACCTTCGGCATCTGCCTGGGCCATCAGCTGCTGGGCCTTGCCTCGGGCGCGAAGACGCTGAAGATGAAGTTCGGCCATCACGGCGCCAACCATCCGGTCCAGGACCTGGATTCGGGCCGGGTGATGATCACCTCGCAGAACCACGGCTTCGCGGTCGATGAGTCGAGCCTGCCGGCCAATGTGCGGGTGACCCACCGCTCGCTGTTCGACGGCAGCAACCAGGGCATCGCCTTGACCGACGCGCCGGCCTTCAGCTTCCAGGGCCATCCGGAAGCCAGCCCGGGTCCGCACGATGTCTCGCCGTTGTTCGATCGCTTCATCGCCTCGATCGAGCAGGCCCGCGCCTGATGAGCGCAGCGCCGGCCTCGCCGCCGCGCAGACGCCGCTGGCGTCTGCGGGTGCTGGCGGTGCTGGCCGCACTCGGCGCATACCCCGCTTTCGTGATGATCGCGGTGTACTCGCAATGGTTCGCCGCCGATCTGCCCGGCGGACGCAACGGCCCGGCCGATGCGTACCGCCACAGCCTGGCCAGCGCGATCGTCGCCTACACCTTGTCGCCGCGCTGCGTGGACTGGGTGACCGCGACGATGGAGCGGGGCGGGCAAGGCAACCCGAGCCGGGCGATGGACGCCCACAACAACGCCATCGGCGCGCGCCTGGGCGCCGCCGCTGAAAACTGGACCGCGATGCAGCGCGATGTTCGCGCCGCGGTCGACCATGGGGCGATCGATGCTCGATCGCCCGAGCAAATCACCTGGCTCGCCCCCTCGGCGTGGCAGGACCGACTTTACTGAGGACGACATGCCCAAGCGTACCGACATCAAAACCGTCCTGATCATCGGCGCCGGCCCGATCGTGATCGGCCAGGCCTGCGAGTTCGACTACTCCGGCGCGCAAGCCTGCAAGGCCCTGCGCGACGAGGGCTACCGGGTGGTCCTGGTCAATTCCAATCCGGCCACGATCATGACCGACCCGGACATGGCCGATGCGGTCTACATCGAGCCGATCAACTGGCAGACGGTCGAGAAGATCATCGCCAAGGAAAAGCCCGACGCGCTGCTGCCGACCATGGGCGGGCAGACCGCGCTCAACTGCGCGCTCGACCTGGCCGACAACGGTGTGCTGGAGAAGTACAACGTCGAGCTGATCGGCGCCAAGCGCGACGCCATCCGCATGGCCGAGGACCGCGAGCTGTTCCGCGTGGCGATGAGCGAGATCGGCCTGGAATGCCCGCGCGCCGCGGTGGCGCGCACGCTGGAAGAGGCGATCGAGATCCAGGCCCGGGTCGGCTACCCGACCATCATCCGCCCCAGCTTCACCCTCGGCGGCAGCGGCGGCGGCATCGCCTACAACCGCGAAGAGCTGATCGAGATCGTCACCCGCGGCCTGGAACTGTCGCCGACCACCGAAGTGCTGGTGGAAGAGTCGGTGCTGGGCTGGAAGGAGTTCGAGATGGAAGTGGTCCGCGACACCGCGGACAACTGCATCATCGTGTGCTCGATCGAAAACTTCGACGCGATGGGCGTGCACACCGGCGACTCGATCACCGTCGCTCCGGCGCAGACGCTCACCGACAAGGAATATCAGCGCCTGCGCGATGCCTCGATCGCGGTGCTGCGCAAGATCGGCGTCGACACCGGCGGTTCCAACGTGCAGTTCGGCATCAACGCGCAGAACGGCCGCGTGGTGGTGATCGAAATGAACCCGCGCGTGTCGCGTTCCTCGGCGCTGGCCTCGAAGGCGACCGGTTTCCCGATCGCCAAGATCGCCGCCAAGCTCGCGGTCGGTTACACCCTGGACGAACTGCGCAACGAGATCACCGGCGGCGCCACCCCGGCTTCGTTCGAGCCGAGCATCGACTACGTCGTCACCAAGATTCCGCGCTTCGCCTTCGAGAAGTTCCCGCAGGCCGACGCGCGCCTGACCACGCAGATGAAGTCGGTCGGCGAAGTCATGGCGATGGGCCGCACCTTCCAGGAATCGTTGCAGAAAGCGCTGCGCGGCCTGGAAACCGGCAAGGTCGGCCTGGACCCCACCGGTCTGGATCTGGGCAACGAGGACGACCTGTCCAAGCTGCGCCGTGAGCTGAAAGAGCCGGGCCCGGAACGCATGTTCCATATCGGCGACGCGTTCCGCGCCGGCATGAGCGTGGAAGACGTGCACGCGCTGTCGTTCGTCGATCCGTGGTTCCTGGATCAGATCGAAGAACTGATCGCGGCCGAACGCGCGCTGGCCGAGGCCGGTCTGGCTTCGCTGGACAAGGACCGCATGCGCGCGCTCAAGCGCATGGGCTTCTCCGACGCGCGCATCGCCCAGCTCACCGGCACCGACGAAACCGCCGTGCGCACCCTGCGCCGCGCGTTCGGCGTGCGTCCGGTGTACAAGCGGGTCGACTCGTGCGCGGCCGAGTTCGCCACCACCACCGCCTACATGTACTCGACCTACGAGGACGAGTGCGAAGCCCAGCCGACCAACCGCGACAAGATCATCGTGCTCGGCGGCGGTCCCAACCGCATCGGCCAGGGCATCGAGTTCGACTACTGCTGCGTGCACGCCGCGCTCGCCCTGCGCGAGGACGGCTATGAAACCATCATGGTCAACTGCAACCCGGAGACCGTGTCGACCGATTACGACACCTCCGACCGTCTGTACTTCGAGCCGCTGACCCTGGAAGACGTGCTGGAAATCGCCGACTTGGAAAAACCCAAGGGCGTGATCGTGCAGTACGGCGGCCAGACCCCGCTGAAGCTGGCGCGCGCGCTGGAAGCCAACGGCGTGCCGATCATCGGCACCACTCCGGACAGCATCGATCTGGCCGAAGACCGCGAGCGCTTCCAGAAGCTGGTGCAGGACCTGGGCCTGGCCCAGCCGATCAACCGCACCGCGCGCAATCCCGACGAAGCCCTGGCCCTGGCCAATCAGATCGGCTACCCGATGGTGGTGCGCCCGAGCTACGTGCTCGGCGGCCGGGCCATGGAAATCGTCTATTCCGACGCCGATCTGACCCGCTACATCCGCGATGCGGTGAAGGTGTCGAACGACTCGCCGGTGCTGCTGGACCGCTTCCTCGACAACGCGGTGGAAGTCGACGTCGACGTCATCGCCGACCGCGAAGGCTACGTGCTGATCGGCGGGGTGATGGAGCACATCGAAGAAGCCGGCGTGCACTCGGGCGACTCCTCGTGCTCGCTGCCGCCGTATTCGTTGTCGCCGGAAACCCAGCAGAAGCTGCGCGCGCAAGTGGTGGCGCTGGCCAAGTCGCTGAAGGTGGTCGGCCTGATGAACACCCAGTTCGCGATCCAGACCGATGCCGACGGCAACGAAACCATCTTCCTGATCGAAGTGAACCCGCGCGCCTCGCGCACGGTGCCGTTCGTGTCCAAGGCCACCGGCATGGCGCTGGCCAAGATCGCCGCGCGCTGCATGGTCGGCCAGACCCTGGCCTCGCAGGGCGCGATGGAAGAAATCGTGCCGGACTACTACTCGGTCAAGGAAGCGATCTTCCCGTTCGCCAAGTTCCAGGGCGTCGACCCGATCCTCGGGCCGGAAATGCGTTCCACCGGCGAAGTGATGGGCGTGGGCAAGAACTTCGGCGCGGCGATGGCGCGCGCGCAGGAAGCCGGCGGGATCAAGGCCCCGCCGGTCGGCAAGACCTTCATCTCGGTGCGCGACCCGGACAAGCAGCGGGTGCTGCCGGTGGCGCAGGAACTGGTCCGCCGCGGCTACACCCTGGTCGCGACCAGCGGCACCCAGAGCTTCCTGAGCCAGCACGGCGTGGCGTGCGAGGTGATCAACAAAGTCACCGAGGGCCGTCCGCACATCGTCGACCTGATCAAGAACGGCGAGATCGTCTACATCATCAACACCACCGAAGGCCGCCAGGCGATCTCCGACTCGTTCTCGATCCGTCGCGAGGCCTTGCAGCAGCGGGTCACGTACTCGACCACGGTGTCGGGGGCGCGCGCGCTGGTGGGTTCGCTGGACTATCGCGGCACCGGCCCGGTGTGGTCGTTGCAGGAGCTGCACGCGCAGATCGGCGCGGCTTGATCGCGGCGCGGGCGGCGCTTTGGCGCCGCCCGTGTTGGGCGATCGGCGCGGAGGCTTGAGCGCGACGAAGCGCGGGTAGGGCTTCGCCACTCCCGGAGCTTGGCGAAGCGCGAGTAGGGCTTCGCCACTGCCAGCCCGTCATTCCCGCGAACGCGGGAATCCAGTGCCTTTCGTGCGAAAGCGTCTGAAGTCGCTGGATTCCCGCGTTCGCGGGAATGACGACCTGGATGCATGACGCTGAAGTCTCTGGATTCCCGCCTTCGCGGGAATGACGTTCTGGAGAGATTACGCCAAAGGCTCTTGGCTTTTAGCTTCCAGCAGCGGGAATGACGGGCCGGGAGTCACCTCCTGAAACCCCCCAGCCACGCCCCGCCCGCCCAACCCCAACAGGGTGCCAACCGCCCAGGTTCCCGGCACAATGGCCCCAACCCAGCATTCGATAAGCCGGCGTCCGGCCCCAAGGGACGCGCAACGAGGAAACAAGGAATGAGAGCACCCATCACCGCCAAGGGCGCGCTGCGTTTGCGCGCTGAGCTGGAAGAACTCAAGTCGGTCAAGCGTCCGGCGGTCATCAACGCGATCGCCGAAGCGCGCGCCCACGGCGATCTCAAGGAGAACGCCGAGTACCACGCCGCGCGCGAGCAGCAGGGCTTCATCGAAGGCCGGATCAAGCAGCTCGAAGCCGAGCTGTCGCACGCCGAGATCATCGACATCAGCAAGCTCAACGCCGGCTCCAAGGTGGTGTTCGGCGCCACCGTCGAACTGGCCGATGTCGATACCGACGAAGGCAAGACCTACCAGATCGTCGGCGACCTGGAAGCGGACATCAAGCAAGGCCTGATCGCGATCTCCTCGCCGGTGGCGCGCGCGCTGATCGGCAAGAACGAAGGCGACAGCGTCGAAATTCAGGCGCCCGGCGGCGTTCGCGAGTACGAAATCGTCAGCGTCGCCTACAACGGCTGACCGGCCGAACGCGCTCATGGGCCTTCCGCGATGAACCGGGTCACCCTGCTGCTGCCGGCGCGCGCGCGCTTCGGCGGCCAGAGTTTCGGCGAAGGCGTCGGCCGCCGTCTGGGCCGCGCCGAGCGCAGCGTCGAGGCGGCCGATCAGGCCGCGCGGGTGTTCGACATCCTGCCGCGCGGCTGGCCGGTGGCGGCGGTGTCGCGCCAGCGCGATGTCGGCGACGGCGGCCACGGCGCGTGGCTGCGCGCCGATCCGGCCTATGTCCGGCCCGACATCAACGGCGCGCGCCTGCTCGCTTACGGCGATGCGCTGGCCTTGAGCGAGCGCGACAGCGCCGCATTGCTGCCGGCGCTCAAGCCGCTGTTCGGCGACGCCGGGTTCCCGATCGATGCGCCGGTGCCGACCCGTTGGTATCTGTCGCTGCCGCGCGAAACCCGCTTGCCGCGCTTCGCCTCGCCCGAACAGGCGCTGGGCGAGGACATGTTCCAGCATCTGCCCGGCGGCGAAGGCGAGGGCAGCGAAGGCCGCCGTTGGCGCGCGCTGCTCAGCGAAGCCCAGGTGGTGCTGCACAACCATCCGCACAACGCCCAGCGCATCGCCGCGGGCCTGGCGCCGATCAATTCGCTGTGGTTCTGGGGCGCGGGCGTGCTGCCCGATCACGTCCGCACCGCATATACGAGCATCTTCAGCGACGACGAAGCGCTGACCGCGTTCGCCGCGCAAGCCGGCATCGACGCGGCGGCGCTGCCCGGCGCCTGGGCCGCGCACGAGGGCGAGGTGTTGTTCGACCTGCGCGCCGCGCGCGATCTGACCCCGCTGCAACGCGATTGGCTGGAACCGGCCGCGGCCGCGCTGGACCAGGGCGCGCTGGAGCGCATCGCGCTGGCGTTCGCCGACGGCGAGCGTTTCGAACTGGCGCGTTCGCAGCGCTGGCGTTTCTGGCGCAAGCCGCTGCGTTCGCTGCTGGATTGAACGCGCGCATGTCCGTGGCCGCGGTGGAATCGGCGCGATGAATTCGGCCGCGCGCTTGCGCCGGCGCGAGCCGGTCGATATCGGCCAGTGGCCCGATTCGGTCCCGCCGCTGCTGCGCCGGATCTACGCCGCGCGCGGCGCGACCTGCGTGGAGCAGGCGCAACCGCGGCTGACCCATTTGCTGCCGCCCGACGGCATGCTCGGGCTGGATGCGGCGACCGCGTTGCTGGCGCAGGCGATCGCCGCCGATCGCCACATCGTGGTGGTCGGCGATTTCGACTGCGACGGCGCCACCGCCTGCGCGGTCGGCGTGCGCGGCCTGCGCATGCTCGGCGCCCAGCGGGTGTCGCACGCGGTGCCCAACCGGATCGTGCACGGCTACGGCCTGTCGCCGGCGCTGGTCGAGGAACTGGCGCAGTTGCAGCCGGATCTGCTGGTCACCGTCGATCACGGCATCGCCTGCCACGCCGGCATCGCCGCGGCGCGCGAGCGCGGTTGGCAGGTGCTGGTCACCGACCACCATTTGCCCGGCGAGCGCTTGCCGCCGGCCGACGCCATCGTCGACCCGAATCAGCCCGGCGACGGGTTTCCGAGCAAGATGCTGGCCGGCGTCGGGGTCATGTTTTACGTGCTGCTGGCCTTGCGCCGGCGGATGCGCGACAGCGGCGCGTTCGGCAACGGCAACGGCCCCGACTTGAGCGTGCTGCTGGATCTGGTCGCGGTCGGCACCGTCGCCGATCTGGTCGCGCTGGACGCCAACAACCGCGCCCTGGTCGCCGCCGGCCTGCGCCGTTTGCGCGCCGGGCAGGGCAGCGCCGGTCTGCGCGCGCTGATCGAAGTCTCGCAGCGCGATTTCCGCCGGCTGACCGCGGCCGACATCGGCTACGCGGTCGGGCCGCGGCTCAACGCCGCCGGCCGCCTGGAAGACATGGCCCTGGGCATCGAATGCCTGCTCACCGACAACCACGCGCAGGCGCGTTCGATCGCAGCCACCCTCAACGAGATCAACGCCGAGCGCCGCGCGGTCCAGCAGCAGATGACCGATGAGGCCGAAGCCGCGTTCGCGCGGGTCGCGGTGGACGCGGCCTCGCGGCCGTTGGCCTTGTGTCTGTTCGATCCGGACTGGCATCCCGGCGTGGTCGGGCTGGTCGCTTCGAAGATGAAGGAGCGTCTGCATCGGCCGGTGATCGCGTTCGCGCCGGCCGAACCGGGCAGCGAGTTGCTGCGCGGCTCGGCGCGTTCGATTCCCGGCTTTCATATTCGCGACGCGCTGGCCGATGTCGCCGCGCGTCATCCGCAGTTGATCGAAAAATTCGGCGGCCATGCGATGGCGGCGGGGTTGTCGTTGCCGTTGGCCGCGTTCGAAGCGTTCCGCGACGCGTTCGAGCAATGCGCGCGTATCGCCCTGACCCCGGAACTGCTGCAAGCCGACGTGCTCAGCGACGGCGAACTGGATGCGGGCGAATTCGACCGGGTCCACGCCGAATCGCTGCGCGACGGCGGCCCGTGGGGACAGGGCTTCGCCGAACCGCAATTCGACGGCGAGTTCGAAGTGCTGTCCTGGCGCGTGGTCGGCGAGCGTCATCTCAAGTTGGAACTGGGCCGCGACGGACTGCGCTTGAACGCGATCCAGTTCGGCGGCTGGGACGGCAACAAGCCCTCGCCCTGGGTGCGCATCGCGTACCGTCTGGAGCCCGACGACTACCGCGGCGGCAACGCGGTGCAACTGGTCGTGACCCACCGCGAACCGCTCTGAGCGGCGCGATCGCGCCGGCCCTTGCGCGCCGCGCGCGGAGCAGGGCGCGGCCGATACCCATCCCGAACGATCGCTGGCGCCAGTCGCATGACGACGTGGGGTAAAACCTCCGCGCTGCGTTCTAAATACTAGCGGATGAACAAAAGCCCGGGTTTTAAGAGGGTTTCTGAATAATTCATCGCAACCCGGCGCGTTCGTACCGAAACAGTCCGAGCCCTCGCGGACGGCGCAGCGCCGGTCACCGTCGCAACTTCACTTGTAAGGGACAACATGAAGACTGCTCTTGCCGCCGCGTTCGCCCTCGCGCTCGCCGCTCCCGTCGCCGCATACGCCGCCGACGGCACCGTCCATATCGAAGGTTCGGTGATCGCGCCGACCTGCGTGCTCACCAACGGCCCGACCCCGGCCGATATCCGGGTCAAGCTGCCGCCGGTGGCGGTGTCGGCGCTGGCCAGCAACGGCCAGACCGCCGGGCGCACGCCGTTCCTGATCCGCATCGCCGATTGCGACGCGACCACCGCGCAGGTGCAGACCTTCTTCGAGCCGGGTCCGACCATCAACACCAGCAGCAACAATCTGAGCCTGCAGGGCGGTGGCGGCGTGGCCGGCAACGTCGAACTGCAACTGCTCAACGGCGATTACTCGCAGGTGCTGCTGGGCAATCCGCTGGGTCTGCAGAACACCCAGACCGTGGCGGTGGAGAACGGCGGCGCGGCGCTGCGTTACTACGCCCAGTACGTGGCCACCGGCGCGGCCACCGCGGGCTCGGCCAACAGCAGCGTGACCTTCACTCTGATCTACCAGTAAGTCCCTTCCTGCGACCCACGCGCGTTACCGCATCGTTCGGGGCCCAGCCCCGGCCGCGACGGTGGACGCTTGCCCGACGATTAAGGAGTTGGTGGTATGCGAAAGATTCTCGGCAAACGCACGGGCCTGTGCCTGGCCACGCTGGCGGTGTTGGCCAGCGGCGCGGCGCAAGCGCAGCAAGGCGATCCGTTGTACCGGTATCAGTGGCATCTGATGAACTACGGCCAGAAAGTGCTGGGCGATACCAAGCCGGCGTTCGGCATCGATCTGGGTATCGACGATCTGCACGACTACAACATCCGCGGCAAAGGCGTGATCGTCGGCGTGCTCGACGCGGGCATCGAGATCGCCCATCCGGACCTCGCCGCGAACATGGTTCCCAACGGTTCCTGGAACTTCAACGACAACTCGCACGACACCTCGCCGGGCGACGGCGGCGAAGCGCACGGCACGGCCGTCGGCGGCATCATCGGCGCGGTCGGCTGGAACGGCATCGGCGGACGCGGCGTGGCGCCGGCAGCGAAGCTGAAGAGCTTCAACTTCCTCGATGCCAACGGCTCCAACGATGAAATCCGTTACGCGTGGTGGGACGGCGCGCTGTCCAAGGACGTCGCGGTCAGCAACAACAGTTGGGGCAATACCGTTCCGTTGTTCCTGCCGGTGGTGTCGGAAAACGAACTCGCCGCCTGGGAACGGCCGATGTCGGCCACCCGCGGCGGACTGGGCATGATCTACGTCAAGGCGGCGGGCAACAGCTTCGCCAGCGTCGAGCACCGCACCTTCGGCGAACTGTGTCCGGCCAGCAGCCGTTCGGTCGGGTGCAGCCAGTCGTTCTACGATCTGGAATCGAACTATTTCAACGTCATCACCGTCGCCGCGGTGAACGCGGCCGGCAAGCGCTCCAGCTATTCCACCCCGGGCGCCTCGATGTGGGTGTCGGGCCTGGGCGGCGAGTACGGTTGGCAAGCCCAGACCTTGCGCGACGGCGGAATCAGCGACGCGGTGATCGCCCGGCAAGAGCCGGTTCGTTTCGATCCGGCGATGGTCACCACCGATTTGAGCGGCTGCCTCAACGGGTACAACGTCAACCCGGGCGAAGAAGGGCTCAACTTCAACGCCCTGGACTCCGACCAGTCGGCGATCGACGCCAGCTGCAACTACACCGGCCTCATGAACGGTACGTCGGCCGCCGCGCCGACGGTATCGGGCGTGGTGGCGTTGATGTTGCAGGCCAATCCCAAGCTGACCTACCGCGACGTCAAATACATCCTGGCCACCACCGCGCGGCAAGTCGATCCGACTCAGGCGGCGGTGACCAAGCCCGACGGCACGGTGTTGTCCGCGGGTTGGACCACCAACGCCGCCGGACGCGCTTTCAGCAACTGGTACGGCTACGGTCTGGTCGACGCCACCCTGGCGACGACCCGCGCGAGCGGGTTCAAATCGCTCGGCGCATTGCGCGACAGCGGCTGGCGTCAGGCCGCGTTGGCCGCGGCGCAGCCCATCGGCGGCAGCGCCGCGCCGGCGCAAGCAACCATCCGCATCGACGGTGGCCCGGGCCGGGTGGAAGCGGTGCAGATCGGCATGGCGTCGAACTATCCGCTGGGGTTCCTGGAATCCACCACGCTGCGGGTCACCCTGATATCGCCGAGCGGAACCCGCGCGATCGTGGTACCCGCCGGCGCGGCGACCGCGGACGACACCATGACCTTCGATCTGGCCGCGGTCAACGCGTTCCTGGATGAGCCGGGCAGCGGCGATTGGCGCCTGGAAGTGGCCGATACCGGGCTGGCGGCCGGCGCGGATTCGCTGGGCGATTTGACCTCCTTCAAGATTCGCGTGCTGGGGCACTGAACATGAAAATTCGACTCTTATCGTTTTGCGGCGGCGTGCTGGCGATGGCGATCGCGCCGGCCGGCATGGCTCAGGACTACACCAAGAAGGCCGAGTTGGATCTGGCCGCGACCGGCGAAACTTTCACCATCGGGCAGAACCAGTTCCGCATCGCGCCGACCGCGACGGTCAAGCCGGTCGATGCGAGCACCGACCTGCGCCGCGACGTGATCGTCGGCGGCTATGTGGTGGAACCGGCGGCGGCGCCGTCGCCGACCCGCAACAAGCGCTCCATCGATCCGGCGCCGGCCGCGGCCGACACCGGCCTGGCTGCCGCGGTATCGGCCAATGGCCGCGCGGTGGTGGTGGCGCCGGAGCTCAACGTCTACGTCGCTCAGCCCGGCGTGATCGATGCGCTGGTCCGCGAGACCGGAGGCAAGCTGCTGTATTCCTCCGAGATCGGCGGCAAGGCGACGATCGGTTACGGCTCGGTGGCCGAAGCGATGAAGGCGCGCCAGCGCATCGCCGGCAAGGCCGGGGTCAAGGAAGTCAGCCCGCGTCTGATCCAGCAGCGCAAGGTCGCCTGGTAAGCCGACGGCGGCGCCGGGCCGGACCCGGCGCCGCGTTTTCGTCGGCCTCGCGCCCGACGATGCGCGATTCGCGCAGGCACCCAAGCGCGATGCATCCATCGAATCGCCGCTGCGTCGGACCGGCAGCGGATCGGACAGGCAGTCGCTTCCATCGCGCCGCAACGGCGCCAGTGTCGATACCAACTGTAGGGGACCACATGAAGACCGCTCTTGCCGCCGCGTTCGCCCTCGCGCTCGCCGCCCCCGTCGCCGCATACGCCGCCGACGGCACCGTCCATATCGAAGGCTCGGTGATCGCGCCGACCTGCGTGCTCACCAACGGCCCGACCCCGGCCGATATCCGGGTCAAGCTGCCGCCGGTGGCGGTGTCGGCGCTGGCCAGCAACGGCCAGACCGCCGGGCGCACGCCGTTGCTGATCCGCATCGCCGATTGCGATGCGACCACCGCGCAGGTGCAGACCTTCTTCGAGCCGGGTCCGACCATCAACACCAGCAGCAACAATCTGAGCCTGCAGGGCGGTGGCGGCGTGGCCGGCAACGTCGAGCTGCAACTGCTCAACGGCGATTACTCGCAAGTGCTGCTCGGCAACCCGCTGGGTCTGCAGAACACCCAGACCGTGGCGGTGGAGAACGGCGGCGCGGCGCTGCGTTACTACGCCCAGTACGTCGCCACCGGCGCGGCCACCGCGGGCTCGGCCAACAGCAGCGTGACCTTCACCCTGATCTACCAGTAAGCCATCCATCCAATGCGCGCGTCCGAACGGCCCGAGCCGACGCCAGGGCCGAACCGGAAGCGCGCGTGCGACCCAACCAGGAGTGGGCGACATGCGACAGCATTCGATCAAGAAGACCGCGTTGTGCGCGGCCACGTTCGCGGCCGTGTTCGGCGGCGCGGCGCAGGCGCAGCAGGGCGATCCGCTGTACCGGTACCAGTGGCATCTGATGAACTACGGCCAGAGCGTGCTCGGCGACACCAAGCCGGCGTTCGGCATCGACCTGGGCATCGACGATCTGCACGACTACAACATCCGCGGCAAGGGCGTGACCGTGGCCGTGGTCGATCAGGGCGTGGAAATCGCCCATCCCGACTTGGCCGCCAACGTCGTCGCCAACGGCTCCTGGAACTTCAGCGACGACAGCCACGATCCCACCCCCACCAAGGCCTCGCAAGCGCACGGGACCGCGGTCGCCGGCATCATCGCCTCGGTGGGCTGGAACGGCATCGGCGGGCGCGGCGTCGCTCCGGCCGCGCGGCTGAAGAGCTTCAACTATCTCAGCGTCGACGATGCGACCAAGCAGCCGAGTCTTGAGGATGTGTGGCTGACGCGGCCGGAGTTGGCGGACGTGCAAGTGTCCAACAACAGCTGGGGCGCCTACGCCAACTATCTGCCCGCGGCGATATCGGAAAACGAGATCGCGGCGGACGAACGCGCCTTGTCGGCGACCCGCGGCGGGCTCGGCACGATCTACATCAAGTCGGCCGGCAACGGTTTTTCGAACTGGTCGGCTTACGCCGACACTGGAAACTTCAACGTTTGCGGCGCCGATGCCTTGGCGGCCGGCGTCGGTTGTTCGCAAGCCATCTGGGATGGGCAGCACGGCAAGTTCAACGTGATGGTGATCGCGGCCGCCGATGCGTCCGGTCAGCGTTCCACTTACTCCACGCCGGGCGCTTCGATCTGGGTAGCGGGTCTAGGCGGCGAATACGGTTGGCAGCGGCAAGGGCTGCTCAACGCCGGTTACAGCGAAGCGGTCGCCGGCGGTCAAGCGGCCTATTTGTATGAACCCGCCATCGTCACCACCGACCTGTCGGGGTGCGCGCGCGGCTACAATAACAATGCCGCCGGCAGCGGACGCAGTGTGCTGGACAGCGACCGATCGCTGTTGGACAACACCTGCAATTACACCGGCTCGATGAACGGCACCTCGGCGGCCGCGCCGACCGTGTCGGGCGTGGTCGCGCTGATGTTGCAGGTCAATCCGAAGCTGAGCTTCCGCGACGTCAAATACATCCTGGCCACCACCGCGCGCCAGATCGATCCCAACCAGGCGCAGGTGCGCGACGCCAACGGGACCGTGATCGCGCCGGGCTGGATCACCAATGCCGCGGGCCGGCGTTTCAGCAACTGGTACGGCTTCGGCCTGGTCGATGCGACCCTGGCGGTGACCCGCGCCGGCAACTTCAAGTCGCTGCCGGCGTTGCGCGACAGCGGCTGGCAGCGCGCTCAGCTGGACGTGCCGGTTGCGATCGGCAACGCGGCCGCGCCGGCGACGGCCAGCGTGCGCATCGCCAACGGGCCGCGCAACATCGAAGCGGTGCAGATCGGCCTGGACACCGATTACGTCCACGCCGGCACCTGGCAGCAGGCCGGCGGCGCGACCGCCACGCCGTTGTTGGTGACCTTGCGCTCGCCCGGCGGAACCCGCGCATTCGTGTTGCCGGCGCATTCGGCCTACGGCGGCCGCGTGCTGACCATTCCGTTCTCCTCGGTCAACGCCTTCCTGGACGAATCCAGCGACGGCGACTGGACCGTGGAAGTGGCGGACGTGGACCGCGCCGCCGGCGTGGCCTCGGCCGGCAATCTCACCTCGTTCAAGCTCCGCGTCCTGGGACACTGATCATGAAAATCCAATCTTTGCCGCTGTGCATCGGTTTGTTCGCCCTGGCCTGCGCGTCGACGGCGCTGGCGCAGGACCACGCCAAGCGCGCCGAGTTGAGTCGGGCCGCGACCGGCGAGTCGTTCGCCATCGACGGAAAAACCTTCCGCCTGGTGCCTTCGGCCGCGATCCGCGAAGCCGGCGCGACCACCGGCCTGGATGAGGTGGTGGTGGCCAACTACGTCATCGGTCCCGCGGCCGCATCCAGCGCGCGGGTCAAGCGCGATCTGGGAGCCGCGGCCGATGCGGCGGCGCGGCCCAACCTCGGCGCGGCGGTGGCCGCCGACGGCACCGCGGTGGTGATCCTGCCGCAGCTGAGCGTCTACGTCAGCGACATCAGTGTGGTCGACGCGATCGTTCGCGACACCGGCGGCGTGTTGACGTACTCCTCCGCGGTCGGCGGCAAGGCGACGATTCGGTATCCCTCGATCGCCGAGGCGATGAGCGCCCGCCAACGCATCCTCGGACGCGCCGGAGTGAAGGAGGTCAATCCCGACCGAGTGC